>CAKTKV010000168.1 GCA_934572355.1 uncultured Oscillospiraceae bacterium | reverse complement strand
ATTTATTGTGGAAACGGCTCACACCGTCCCCAAAATGTATGAATATTATATGAACTTAACAGCTTTTTGTCAACATGCGCTTTTTCCTTTCTGCTTTTTTAACAAATTCCCCAGAAAATTTTCAACATATTAACAAGAGTCTTATTACTATATTGATAATTCCATGATTTTTCTGCGGCGCGGTACAAAGAAAAGCCGGGCGCAGCGACAAGCCGATAATATCTGAGCAAAAAAGGCCGGCAGCAAGGCGGGATTTCCACCTTGCTGCCGACTTGGATATCTGTGGTTTTCTTTATTAAGTGTATATCTCGTCTTCGAGCATTGCCGCGGGATCGGAGAAGTGCTCCTTCGTGAGCTTTGCCACGACTCCCGAGAGCGCGAACAGACCCACAAAGTTCGGGATGGCCATAAGACCGTTGAAGGTATCGGCGATGTTCCAGACGATGTCTATCGGGGAGACGCAGCCGATAACGATGACGATCGCGAAAGCCGCCTGATAATACTTGATGGCCTTGGTGCCGAAGAGGTACTGCGCGCAGCGGCTGCCGTAGAGCGCCCAGCCGAGGACAGTCGAGAACGCGAAGAGGATCAGCGCGACTGCCACGAAGAGCGCGGCAAGCTTGTCGCCGAATATCGTCGCGACGGCGGCGGTGATGAGCTCGGAGCCGGGCTTCACGCCGAAGTTGATATCAACGCCGCTGCATATGATCGTCAGCGCCGTCATGCTGCAAATGACGATGGTGTCAACAAAGACCTCGAAGATGCCGTAGAGTCCCTGATGCACTGCCGAGGGAGTTTCCGCCGCGGCATGTGCGATAGCCGCCGAGCCGAGACCGGCTTCGTTCGAGAACGCGCTGCGCCTGAGACCCCAGACAATAGCTTCCTTGAGCGCGATACCGGAGGCTGCACCGAGAACGGCGCGCGGGCTGAACGCGGCGGTGAATATCTTCGCGAAAGCGCCGCCGATGTTCCCGGCGTGGGAGAAGATGACGCCGAGGCAGACGAGCACGTAGAACACGCTCATGATCGGGACGAGCTTTTCGGCGACCTTGCCGATACGCTTGATGCCGCCGAGCAGGATCAGGCCGACGAGCGCCGCGAGGGACAGACCGATGACCCAGTGGATAACGGTGATGCCGCTGTCGTTTATCGTGAAGAAGGCGGTGATGGCGTTCGTAATGGAGCCGGTGATGGCGTTCACCTGGCTCATATTGCCGATGCCGAAGCATGCGATGCCCGCAAGAGCTGCGTACAACATGGCAAGCCACTTCCACTTCGGGCCGATACCGGCGATGTAATACATCGGACCGCCGACCCAGTCGCCCTTTTCATCGCGCTGGCGGTACTGAATGGAGAGCACGACCTCAGAGTACTTTATGACCATGCCAAGCAGCGCGGCGACCCACAGCCAGAACACAGCGCCGTAGCCGCCGAGGGCGATGGCCTGCGAGGTACCGACTATATTGCCGGTGCCGACAGTGGCGGCAAGAGCGGTAGTCACGGCCTGAAGCGGCGTGACGGCGCCTTTGCCGGCTTCCGTCTTTTTGAACATCTTGCCGACGGTGTTTTTCATGGCGTATCCGAAGTGGCTGAACTGAACTGCCTTGGTGCGGACGGTCAGCAGTATGCCGCCGACCATGACGCAGGGCAGGAACATATACAGCCACGCGAAGTCGTTAAGAGCTCCGGTAAAGAAATCGATAAATGCCTGCATGCTTGTATCCTCCTTATTCTAAATAGATACCGGTTGACGGGAATGACGTATATGTGTAAATCTAATATATGTCAAACCTTTATTCATTAGAAAACGGCATTGACAGCAACGCTTTTGTAATGAATCGCGGATATCGGCTTCACGGGAATTACGGCTGATGTCCGGCCGGTATTTAATTTATGTGAGAAATATAGCATCGGAAAAGCGCAATTGCAAGAGAAATTTTGCATTTCGGCATAGTGCAGAATAATCCGCTGCTGTATTGTCCACTCCATGTGAAATATAACGGCTATTAATGAAATGATACACTTATATATATTAGAAATTCTAATCTATAAAGTGCGGTCTTGCATTACGAAGTCCGCTGTGTTAAGCTGAAATCAAATAGAAGTATTGAAGGAGCACGGGGGAAATGCACAGTCTTGAAGAGGTACGCGCGGAATATGACAGGCTCGACAGGTTTTGCGGGATCGACACTTCGGGGATTGAACTGAGGATATCAAAGCGCGCGGTAAAGCAGCTCGGCAGCTTCCGCAGCCCGCGCCGGGGTGGAAAGGACGGCCTGCGCATTACGCTTTCATATCTGATACTGGCGGACGACGAGCAGTTCTGGGACACCGTGCGCCACGAGTACGCTCATGCTGCTGTGTATCTCCTCCATCCCGGAGAGCGCCATGGGCACGACAGGGTGTGGAAGGACATGTGCCGACGCATCGGGTGCTCACCCGAGCGGCTCGCACCGGAGAAGGGACAGGCGGCGGAGAGCCGCCGCGCGGAAGCAAAGTACATCATCCGCTGCGAAAGCTGCGGCAGAGAGAGCCGGTACATGCGCCGGGGCAAGGCGGTCGACCTGCTGCTGCGCGGGCGCGGCCGGGCGCTGCGCTGCACGGGCTGCGGCGGGAGCAGCTTCAAGCTCTTTGCCGGAAAATAATTGGTTTGACGGCAGCGCGGATAGGTGATATTCTATAAACAGCTATACAACTGAAATATACGGCAATAAAACAACAATGAATGGAGGTTTTCGGCATGATAATCAACAATGCAAAAGTATACCGCAACGGACACTTTGAAAGCGCATCCATCGAATTTGACAGCCATATACGTTCATTTTCTCCCGGCGAGGGAATGGACGCCTGCGGGGCGTATATCATCCCCGGTCTTATCGACGTGCACACTCACGGTGCCATGGGGATAGACGCGAGCGACTGCACCGCCGAGCAGATACATCATCTGGCGCAGTTTTATTCGGACAACGGCGTCACGTCCTTCTGCTTCAC
>CAKTKV010000167.1 GCA_934572355.1 uncultured Oscillospiraceae bacterium | reverse complement strand
GAACTGCCCGAAATGAACGTCGGCGATACCGTCCGCGTTCTCGTTCTGGTCAAGGAAGGCAGCCGTGAGCGTACCCAGGCTTTCGAAGGCACCATCATTGCCAAGAAGCATGGCGGCATCAACGAGACCATCACCGTCCGCCGCATCTCCTACGGTGTAGGCTGCGAGAAGGTCTTCCCCGTTCACTCTCCCTCCATCGTCTCTGTCACCACCGTCCGCAAGGGCAAGGTCCGCAGAGCAAAGCTTTACTACCTGCGCGATCGCGTCGGCAAGAAGGCAAAGGTCAAGGAGCGCATCTGAGGCTTATCACACACAAAAAAGCAGCTTCCGCTGGGGGCTGCTTTTTTGCATCTCTTCGCGCTTTACATATCGCTGGTTTTGAGATAAAATACACTATAAACATTTTCCAACGATAGCAGACGAGAGGATTCGGCACATGAAGAGGATCGCTTTTTTTCAGGACAATCTGGATGTCGGCGGTATTCAGAAATCAATAATGAACCTCCTGAGGAACTTCGACTATGAGGGTTATCAGGTCGATCTCTACCTTTCCGACAGAAAAAGCTTCTGGCACGTCGATTTCCCGGAGCAGCTCACCATTAAATACCTACCGCATATACCGCGGATATATTCCTTCATGCCCTTTGACACGGCGAAGAAGCTTGTGCATCTGGATTTCTCCGACTGTGAGAAATACGACCTTGCGATAGACTTCAACTCCTATCAGTTTTCCTGCGCCCTCGGTGCGATCACTGTGCCGGCAAAGCGCCGCGTCATGTGGATCCACAACAACGTCAGCGTGAAGCTTCAGAACGAGTGGAAGTACCGCGTGCTCTGGTCGAACTTCAAGGGCAAGTTCAAGTACTACGATGAGTTTGTCGGCGTATCGGAGGGGGTTATCAGGCCGTTCAAGGAGTGCAGCGGGGTATACGACAAGCCCTTCAATGTTATACAGAACGTTATCGACACAAACGAGATATACCAAAAGGCGGAGGAAGAGACCGATTTTGGGGCCGACAGCAGCAAGATGAACTTCGTCGCCATCGGGCGGCTGTGCCACCAGAAGGGCTATGACATCATGCTGAACGACTTTTGCGAAGCCTCGAAGTACCGCGACGATCTGCACCTATATATCATCGGCGACGGAGACAAGCGGCTGTCGCTTGAGTATATGCGCGACAGTCTCGGCCTTACCGATAAGGTGACGTTCCTGGGGCAGCATGCAAATCCATTCGTTTATATGGACAAGATGGACGCATTTGTCTCCACCTCACGCTACGAGGGGCAGCCGCTGAACATCATGGAGGCACGTGCGTTGGGACTTCCGCTCTACTGCACGAAGAACCTTGAGATATACAGCAAGGGGCTCGAGGGGCGCGAGGATATCGTTGACGCAATAGTCCATGCCCAGAAGGAGCCGAAGCACAGGGACGACCTGCATGAATACAATACCGAGATCATAAACGGCATAAAGGCTCTTGCGGAGCACACGGACGCGCCCGAACCGGAGACGCGGAAAAAGCGCGTGAGCATCATCGCACTGCACCTCGGCATGGGCGGCGTGGAGAAAGCGATCATCAGCATGGCCAATCTCTTTGCCGAGCGTTATGAGGTGTATCTATACAGCGTGTATAAAATGCCGGGCTCGCCGTCTGTTCCGCTTGACGGCCGGGTGCGCTTACAGTATCTGCTATATGACACGCCGAACCGCGAGGAGTGGAAGGCCGCGGCGAGGAAATTTGCCGTCGTGCAGTTTATAAAAGAGAGCTTTCGCAGCGTCAGGATCCTTATCGGGAAAAAGCTTGCGGTTATCAGAACGGTCAAGGCCATCAAGGATGGCGTGCTTATCTGTACCCGGCATGAGGATAACCTGAAGCTTTCAAAATACGGCAATGCGGGCGTTGTAAAAATCGCCCAGCTGCACCACGACCATGACTTCAAGCGCAAATATGTGCGCGGTTTTAGGTACGGCTACAGGAATATAGATTATCTCGCAATGCTTACCCCGAAGCTCACCGAAGAGGCGCGTGAGCTGATGCGCGGCTATAACGGGCACACCGAGGTCGTGTATATCCCGAACTTCCTCACGCGCTTCCCGGAAGATGTCAACGCCGCTCTCAGGGAAAAGATGGTGCTCGCCGCGGGCAGACTTACCGAGGTCAAGCGCTTTGACCTGCTTATCGAGCAGTTTGCGCATATCCATGAGCGCGAACCGGAATGGAAGCTGCACATACTCGGCGACGGCGAGTACAGACCGAAGCTTGAGGAGCAGATCGCGCGGCTCGGAGCGGGCGCTTACATCACGCTTACCGGCAGGAAGAACGGGGACGAGGTCGAGCGTGAAATGCTCTCAGCGTCCGTCTTTGCCATGAGCTCACGCTCCGAAGGCTTCCCGTTTGTGCTCATGGAGGCGCAGAGCTGCGGCCTGCCTATAATTGCATACGATGTCCGCGTCGGCCCCGGAGCTGTCGTACACGACGGCGAGGACGGCGTGCTTGTCCCGGAGGGGGAGCGGCAGCAGTATGAGGACAAGCTCTGCGAGCTTATGGATAAACCGGAGCTCAGAGAAAAAATGTCGGCAAACGCGACGGCGGCGATCAGAGAGTTCTCGGAGGAGAAGGTCGCGGAAAAGTGGTATGAGGTGATAGAATGAACAACAGCATAAATAATAACGCCCGCACCGCATTCGTGCGCAACCACTGGCTGATGGCGCTGATCGTGATGCAGCCGCTGCTTGATATAATCGCGTTCTGGACGAAGAACCCCGACGGCACGCTGGCCGGATATGTGCGGCTCCTTATCATGGTCTGTCTGCCGTTGTATCTGCTCTTTACACTGCGCGGCAGTGAGAGGAAGAGCTTTATATTCTGGATGCTCGGGATCGGTCTTGTCTGTGCGCTGCACATTGCGAACACCATTCGCACCGGCCCCGTGAGCCTCGGCTTTGACATTTCATATACTGCAAAGGTCGCGCAGATGCCGATACTTGCCGTCTGCTTTATGTACAGCAT
>CAKTKV010000166.1 GCA_934572355.1 uncultured Oscillospiraceae bacterium | reverse complement strand
GTGGGAACAACTGGACTCGAACCAGTGACCCCCTGCTTGTAAGGCAGGTGCTCTAACCAGCTGAGCTATGCTCCCGCGTGACAGCTCCGTTATAATACTAAAAAAATGCCGAGTTGTCAATATCCTATTTCAAATTTCTTCAAGTTTTTTCCGGAGTGCGTATCCCCCTAAGCTCGTCAGGAGTGAAGTCATAGACCTTATCGCAGAACTGGCAGCTGACGGAAACATCCTTCCCCTCGGCCGCGATCTCCTCAAGCTCCTCCTCGCTTACGCAGCGCAGCGCGTCAAGCACGCGCTCACGGCTGCAATAGCAGCGGTACTCGATCGGGTGCTCGCCCACGGTGTGGTAGTCAAAGCCCTTGAGCACCTGACGGAAAAGCTCCTCCTCACCGTCCTCGCTGAGTATGGTGGTCAGCTGATCCATCATGAAGATGTTGTCCTCAAGCCGGGAAATGATCTCCTCTTCCGCGCCGGGCATAAGCTGGACGATGAAGCCGCCCGCCGCCTTGACTGTGCAGTCGGTATCCACGAGCACGCCGAGCGCGCACGCGGACGGCACCTGCTCGCTCTCCAGCAGATACGCCGTCAGATCCTCGGCGATCTCGCCGCTGACAAGCTCAACAGAGCCGATATACGGCTCTCTCAGGCCGATGTCACGGCTGACGGTGAACATGCCGTCACGCCCAACAGCGGTGCCGACATTGAGCTTGCCGTCGCTGCGCAGCGGAAGCTCCGTCGCGGGATTTCCAACATAGCCGCGCACATTGCCTTCGCAGTCTGACACGGCGACGATGCCGCCCAGCGGACCGTTGCCGTTAATGCGTATTGTGAGCGCAGCGTTCTCTTCCTTCATATCCTGCCCCATGAGTGAGGCTGCGCACAGCGTGCGTCCGAGTGCAGCACAGGCCGTCGGCGCGCAGCCATGTATCTGCCTTGCGCGCTCCACAGTGTCACGGGCGTTTATTACCGCCATCTTTATTGCGCCGTCACCGGCGGTAGCTCTGATTATTCTGTCCATAAAAATCTCCGTTTACTTCCTTTTTGCCGTGATGAATATTCTCCCCGCATCGCCCTGCGGACAGTCGCGCCTTACGGCGATTTCGCCGAAGCCCGCCGTCTCAAGCAGCTCACGCAGCTTCTCTGGCGTATGCGCGTATTCTATATGCTCCTCGCTCTCCCGCGACCACAGGCCGCGCCTTTCAAGCGAGAAGATATCCATGCCGTAGACGATTGCCGAAAGCTCCTCATCAAAATCAGCCCGCCAGAGGCAGAGCACGTCTTCCTTCTCGTCGACGAAGATATCCCCGTCGAGCGCGCGCAGAAACTCCGGCGAGCGGATATCAAAGATCAGCAGCCCCTCCGGGCGGATGAACAGATGCAGCCGGTGAAAAAGCTCCGGCAGCTCCACGGCGGGGATATAGTTTATCCCGTCGAGCGAGCAGACCGCCGCGTCCACCGTGCCGTAAAGGTCAAGCTCCCCGGCCTCCTGGCAGATAAACAGCGGGGGAGTGACGCCGGGCACAGCCTTGGACTGCGCTTCCATCAGCATATCCGAGGACTGATCCACTGCAATCATCTCATAGCCGCGCCGCGCAAGCTCCCATGTGAGCGTCCCCGTGCCGCAGCAGAGATCGAGCAGCATCGAGAACTCCCCGCCGTCGGCGCGGAACTCCCGCTCATAAAAATCGGCAAAGCTCCCGTAGGGAACATCACCGGTCAGCTTATCGTACCACGGGGCAAGGCCGCTGTAACAGCTCACTTTTCGCTCTCCTTCAGGAGCTCAAAGGCGAGCTCATAGCCGCCCGCACCGTACTGGAGGGAGCGGTTGACGCGGCTGATGGTCGCGCTCGAAGCGCCGGTCTCGGCGAGGATATCGTTATAGATCATGCCGTTATTCAGGCAGTCCGCGACCCGGAAGCGCTGCTCCATTGCTATAAGCTCAGGCGCGGTACACAGATCGTCAAAGAAGCGCATGCACTCATCAAGCGTCCTTAGGGACAGTATCGCCTTATACAGATTCTCGTTGCGTTCTTTTTTCCGAGTATTATTCATTTTTACCTCCCACGGTCAAGCCATTAAGTTTCACGCTTTATCTGATTCGTACTTTACATCATAAAAGGGAAAAAGTAAAGGGCGGCAGAGCTGTTTACACAAAATTTAACAAACGCCCAATAATGGCTCTTGCGTAAATTTTCAGGACAAGATATAATGTAAGCAATAAATACAGCCGCCGGGTGCGTATGCCGCGGCGGCGGATCGGAGACGCTGTATGCTGTTTTATCCCGGCGGATTTAGTATGACGGCCGTGTGGCTGGTCGCGATGATCGTTCTGCTGATAATCGAAGGCATCGTACCGGGGCTTGTGTCGATATGGTTCGCGATCGGCGCGTTTGCCGCCATGATCTCCGCGATCCTCGGCGCGCCGCTCTGGCTCCAGGTGCTTTGGTTCTTCGCCGTGTCGATCCTGACGCTGTGTCTGACAAGGCCGTTTGCGAAGAAATACGTCAACTCCCGCGCCACGCCGACCAATGCGGATATGCTCATCGGCAAGGAGTGCGTCGTCACTGAGGCGATCGACAATGTCCTCGGCACCGGCGCTGTGACCGTCGGCGGCAAGGTGTGGACAGCCCGCACCGAGGAGCCCGACGGCAAGGTCGAGGCCGGCAAGGTCATGACCGTTGTGAAAATAGAGGGCGTCAAGCTTATAGTAAAGTAAAAATTTTTTATTATTAAATTCAGGAGGAGAAACCATGCCCGAGATCATTTCAGTTGCGATTCTGCTGCTCGTCGTTATCTTTATCCTTGTCCGCTGCATCCGTATCGTGCAGCAGGCAAAGGCCTACGTCATCGAGTTCCTCGGCGCGTATAAGACGACGTGGAACGTCGGCCTGCACTTCAAGATCCCCTTTGTCGAGAAGGTCGCCAAGGTGGTCACGCTCAAGGAGCAGGTCGCGGACTTCCCGCCCCAGCCCGTTATCACCAAGGATAACGTCACCATGCAGATAGACACCGT
>CAKTKV010000165.1 GCA_934572355.1 uncultured Oscillospiraceae bacterium | reverse complement strand
TGAGAACGCTCCCCTGCCCGTCGCCCCGGGCGAGCTGGATTTCGTGCTGCTGACCCATGCGCACATCGACCACTCAGGCATGCTGCCCGCGCTCTATAAGCAGGGCTTCCGCGGCTCGGTATACGCCAGTGCCGCGACCTGCCAGCTCTGCGACATAATGCTGCGCGACTCGGCGAACATCCAGATGCAGGAGGCCGAATGGAAATCCCGCAAGGCCATGCGCGCGGGCGGCGCGCCGGTAGAGCCGGTGTACGACCTTGACGACGTCGCGGGCATCATGGGGAGAATAATCCCCTGCGGGTACAATAAGATAATTCAGGTCAACGACTGCGTCTCCATCCGCCTGACTGACGTAGGCCACCTGCTCGGCTCGGCGGCGATAGAGGTATGGCTGCACGAAAACGGCGAGGAGCGCTGCATCTGCTTCAGCGGCGATATCGGCAACATCAACCAGCCCATCCTCCGCGACCCGCAGCATGTTAAGAGCGCGGACTACCTCGTGATAGAATCCACCTACGGCGACAGGCTGCACTCTGCCGAGCGCGCGGACTATGTCTCAGAGCTTGCTAAGCTCATCCAGACGACGCTCGACGGCGGCGGGAACCTCATCATCCCCTCCTTTGCCGTCGGCCGCACGCAGGAAATTCTGTACTTCATACGCGAAATTAAGGAGCGCGGCCTTGTGCACGGCCATGCCGACTTCCCCGTATACGTTGACAGCCCCCTCGCGATTGAGGCAACGACGGTGTTCCTCCAGTGCGACACGGAGTTTGTCGACGAGGAGATGCAGGCGGTCATCCGCTCAGGCGTGAACCCGCTCATGTTCCCCGGGCTCAAGCTCTCGGTATCGAAGGAGGACTCTGTCGCGATAAACGAGGACAAGACCCCGAAGGTCATTATCTCCGCAAGCGGCATGTGCGACGCGGGCCGTGTGCGCCACCACCTCAAGCACAACCTCTGGCGTCCGGAGTGCCGGGTGCTGTTCGTGGGCTATCAGGCTGTCGGCACCCCCGGCAGAGCGCTCATAGACGGAGCAAAGAAGGTCAAGCTCTTCAACGAGGATATCGAGGTTTGCGCCTCGATAAGCGTGCTGCCCGGTGTGAGCGGCCACGCCGACAAGAACGGTCTTCTCGGCTGGCTGCACGGCTTTGAAAAGAAGCCAAAGCTCGTCTTCGTAAACCACGGAGACCCGGATTCCGCCGACAGCTTCACCGCATGCCTCAATGACGAACAGGGCTACAAGGCCTTCGCGCCTTACAGCGGCACCCGCTTTGACCTGCTGCGCGGCGAGTTTGACTACGTCGCCGAGCCGAAGCCGATAGAGAAGAAGTCCGTTGTCTCCAAGGCGAGCCGCCTTGTATCCGAGCTTATCGCCGCGGCGGAGCGTCTGCTGCGTATCTGCAAGGGCATGGATGGGAAGCCTAACAAGGTGCTTCAGGGCTTTGTCAGGGATATAAACAAGCTGTCGGACGATATGGAAAAATATACCTGATGGGCGATTTTTAGTTGACATAAAACTATCGCTGTGCTACGATAATGTAACAGGACATAGAGTGTACAAATGCCCAAGTGTCGGCATTGCGTACTTGACTTATACAGTCTATACAGGAGGATAAGCATGGCAAACCCGGTATTTGACCCGGAGAAAGCACTGGGTCTGAAACTGACAAAAATGGATCGGCAGGAGCTCTGCGAGTTTGTCTCTGCGCTCTGCCGCAAGGTCGTGGCGGAGGTCGGCTCAAGAGGACGTCGCGGCGGTATATACCCGAGCAACATAAGCGTTGACGATAACGGCGGCATCGCCATCGGCCCCGCCGGGAAAAGCCCGTGGGAGGGTGAGGAGCTCAAGTTCATCGCCCCAGAGTTGTACTGGAACGGTCAGCTCTCCGCCGCATCCGACGTTTACTCCGTCGGTATGCTGATGTACTACGCCGTCAGCGGCGGGCGTCTTCCGCTGGAGGACGAGTGCCGCGATGCGCAGCTGCGCCGCATGGGTGGGGACGATTACCCCGCGCCCAAGGCAGCGGGGCGTCGGCTTGGCGAGATAATAGAAAAATGCATCCGCTTCAAGGCCGCCGACAGATACCAGACGCTTGACGAGCTGCGCGCCGTGCTCGATAGCTGCATTAAGAATCTTTACCTCAGCGAAGCGCCGAGCGCCGAAGCCATCTTCAAGAAGAATGACGATGACTTGAGCGATATCGAGCGGATGATGGTCGGCATCATGGAAAAGGGCGATGACGACGAGGAAGAAGAGGAACCTGTCGCCGAGGCCCCCGTGGAGCCTGAGGCCGGAGTGAAGGTATATGAGCCCGCGCCGAAGGGCGAAGCCAAGGCCAAGCCCGAAAACAGGCCTAAGCAGTCCGAGGGGCCGATCAGCTCCGAGCAGGTCGAAATGCTCTCGAAAAAGTTCAAGAATCAGGGCACGCCCGCAGTCCCCAAGCTCACTGAGGAGAAGAACCCGGAGCTTGAGCCGGTCGTTCCCTCAAGGCAGCCGGTCAAGACCCCGGCCGTGCAGTATACGAAGAACGCCGAACGCGAAAGGAAGATAGCCGAAGAGGTGAAAAAACGCAGAAGAAGGCCGCTTGCGCTGATACTCGTGCTGTGCGCGGTGCTCGTCATGGCGGCAATTGTCATTAACGCGATGCTCAAGGATTTCCAGCAGGCGCGGCAGCAGCCGGACAATGTCACACCGGCTGTCGCAACCACTGACCCTTACGCCGACGCCACCATGCCGCCCGTTGCTGACGACAGTGCGGGGGATCCCACCGGCGGTCTCGATCTTGGCGACGGTTCTGCCGACGCCCAGACATCACCGGACGCCCAGGCGACGCCCGATCCTCAGGCTACTCCCGCCCCGGCAGCGAGCGCGGCTCCTGTCGAGCACAGCTATCAGGTGTTCAAGGAGGACATCAGCTGGAGCGCAGCGCAGCAGAAGTGCGAGGAGCTGGGCGGACACCTTGTCGTCATCAATGACGAGGATGAGCTCAACGAGGTCATCTCCATGGCGGAGCAGAACGGCATATCCAGAGTCTGGATCGGCCTGCGCAGGCAGAACGGTCAGGAGAGCTGGGTGAACGG
>CAKTKV010000164.1 GCA_934572355.1 uncultured Oscillospiraceae bacterium | reverse complement strand
CGCCGGACCCTTGCCGAGGTTCAGCATGCGGTACTGGATGCAGGCCTTGTCCGCGGCCTTGGCCATTTCGCCGCCGAGCGCGTCGAGCTCGCGCACAAGGTGCCCCTTGCCCGTGCCGCCGATGGCGGGGTTGCAGGGCATGTTGCCGACGCTGTCGAGATTTACCGTGAAGCACACGGTGTCAAGCCCCATGCGCGCCGCGGCGAGCGCGGCTTCGATCCCCGCGTGTCCCGCGCCGATGACGGCTATATCACATTTTCCCGCGTTATATTCTATCAATCTGCATTGCCTCGATTCCGTGTATATAAACAAAAGGTATTTTAGCATTGAAAGCGCCGGCGCGTCAAACATAATGTGCGCCGCGCGCCGAAAAGCTTGATATAAAACGAGTAATATGTTATATTGACTTTAAGCAAAGGACGTCATCGTTAAAAGCAAAAACCGCCACTCTGCCAAGTGACGGTTTTTAAAATAAACCCTTACATAGCGAACTGACGGTAACGTCATCGCCCTTTGTGGTTTGATTATAGTTCAAAACGCCTCAGATGTCAACACAACGGGGCTGTGCGGAACATAGGAGATTTCTATGAAAAAAACAAAGAGAATACTTGTATTTGCAATACTCGCGGCGATGCTGCTCTCACTCTGCGGCTGCGGCATGTTCAGGACACGCGTTGCAAAAGCGGCGGTCAAAATGAGCAAGCTTGAGAGCCTGCACGCGGATATTGAGGCGCAGCTCGGTGTGGAGATATCCGTGCTCGGGCAGGATGTGAGCGTGAACGCCTCGGTCACGGGCGGCGCGGATATCCAGCGCGACCCGGCGCGAATGAATATGAATCTCACGGCGGACATTGCCAGTCTTGAGCAGGGACTGTTGCTTTACGGTACCGAAAGGGACGGCGGCTTTGATATTTATTACTCTGCTGACAGCGGAAAGAACTGGATAAAGGGCAGCGTTGACGCCGATGTGGACACGAAGAACGCCAAAGTGGACGGGAAATCGGCGTTCCTGCTGCTGTCAGACAGCGCCGCAAGCTTCAAGGAGTACGGCAAGGAGAAGGTAAACGGCGCGGACACCATCCGCTATAACGGCGAGATAACGAGTGATGAGCTCAAGATGGCGCTGAAGCTCGCGAACGCAAAGCAGGCGCTTGAGGAAGGGCTCGGTGTGGAACTCGACGATGATGTATTCTCTGACATCGGCAGTGTTCCCGTGTCTATCTGGATCGATATGAAGACTGACATGATAGTGCGCGTGGAAATGGATCTGTCAGATGTGATGCAGGGGCTCGTTCCCGCTATCGTTGACAAGGCTATGGGTCAGTCGGGAGTCGGGATCGATGTGGACACGAAAGTGCATGACGTTATAGTCAGCATAACGCTCTCTGAGTTTGACGCGGTGCAGGTCACAAAGCCCACGTCGCTGAATGTCGGATAAGCAGAATATAAAAAATACCGGAGCGGTTCAGTTTTGAGCCGCTCCGGTATTTTTATGCTTATATCAATATTCGTATATGCCGCCGCCGATGAACTCGCGGATCATGGATTCCTTGGGGATTAGGTTCTGGTCAATGACCCCGAAGAGCTGAAGTGCGGGCAGAACCTGGCGCAGCTCGTCAAAGCGCTCGATGCCCTCGGGCACGGACTGGAACAGCTGCGTCGCCGTCTCGTTGAACACGGGCAGCTCGTAGGGGAGCGCCGTGTCAAACTGATAGTCGGCCTTGTTCTTGTACGGGGAGATATACAGCTTCTCGCCGCGGCGGACGTTTGCCCACATGCTCATCGTCTCGGCAGCGGAGGAGCCGCGGAAGTTATAGTCCCTGACCATGCGCCGCACAAGGCGGAACCATGTGCGCTTGAAGACTACGCGGTCGCCGAAGAGCACGTCACTGCGCGCGGAAATGTAGAGCTTGAAGGCCTCGGGATGCGCGTTCGTTATCATGTCGTTCAGGGCGTGGATGCCCTCGACGATGACGACCTCGTCCTTCTTGAGCTGGATGGACTTTGAGGGCGTGAGGCTCCTCATGCGCCGGGCAAATTCGTACTTCGGCACGTAGATGCGCTCGCCTTTGGAGAGCATGTCAAAGTGCCGGTTCATAAGCTCCATGTCAAGGCAGAGCGGGGACTCAAGATCAAGATCACCCTCAGGCGTGCGGGGACTGCTCTCGTCGATGGTCTTGAAATAATCGTCCATGCCGATGTAGTGCGTGCCGATGCCGCGGCGGTTGAGCTCCTCGGCGATCTTCATCGAGGTCGTGGTCTTGCTTGAGCCGGATGGCCCGGAGAGCAGGACGATGGGGCTCTTATCACGGTTGCTGATTATCTTATCCGCGGCCTTGGCGACTCTGTCCTTATAGGCCTGATCGCCCTCCTCAATGAAGCCCTTCGGATCGGCGACGGTTTTGAAGTTGATATCCTCAAGCTGGAACGCCATAACTTTTCCTCCTTATTTGTTATAGAAATCGTTGTAAAAGCCGAGTATCTTTGCTTTTTCGGTACAGGTATTGCCGATGCTGTTTATGTATTCAAGCGGGTATTTCGGAGCCATGATGCGGATATTGCGCCCGTCGTCGGGACGGATGAGCTTCGTCGAGCCGCCCCCGCCCATTGCTATTATACTGCACAGCTCCTCCATGATGCAAATATTATACAGGTTCACCCGGCCATCCTTGGCCCAGCCGACGTTTTCAAAGCCGCCGGACATGAACTTCTGCCGGTAGAGATAGTATGGCGAGTAACCGGCAGCACTGAGACGCTCCCCGGCAAAGGCGAGCATTGCTGCGACCACATCGGCACCCGGGATGGGGACCTCCTCAAGAGTGATGCGCGAGCCTTTCTTCAGCGACAGGGTATGGACGGTTATGTTTTCCGCACCCAGAGCGAGCACCTTTTCAACAGTATCCCGGAAGCCCTCGGCGCTGTCACCGGGGAGCCCGGCGATGAGGTCCATGTTCACATCAAAGCCGCCTACCTCGCGCACAAGTTGGAGCGCACGCTCAATATCCGACGCGGTGTGGCGGCGGCCGATGAGCTCAAGCACACGGTCGCTCATCGTCTGCGGGTTCACGCTGACTCTGTCGACCCCGTGCGCTCTCAGCACAC
>CAKTKV010000163.1 GCA_934572355.1 uncultured Oscillospiraceae bacterium | reverse complement strand
AAGTCCGGCATCATCCTTGAATACTGCCTGCTCTTCCCGTGGCTGCTGCCGACTATCCTTATCTGCTATTCCTACCGTACCTATTTCAATTCCGACGCAATCTGGTACGTCGGCAATGTTAACCTCTACTATGCGCAGAATGTGCGGCTGCTGATCGTAATGGCCTACACGGTGGTGAAGCTGCCGTTCTCGCTGCGTATGATACGCGCGTCGTTCTACGCGATAGACGAGGAGCTTGAGGACGCGGCGCGCAACATGGGCGCGAACGGCTTCACGACCTTCATGCGCGTGAAGCTGCCGATAATCCTGCCGAGCGTACTGGCGGTGTTCGCGCTGAACTTCAACGCCCTGTTCACCGAGTACGACATGTCCGCGACTTTTGCCTCGTCCTACGGAACGAGCTACGCGATGGTCATCCAGTCAATGTGCGCCGAGGAAGGTCTGTACGGCTACAATGTCAACGCCTCCGGACGCCGCTGCGCATCCACCGTGTTCATCATGCTCGTCAGCGGCCTAATACTCTATCTGGTCTACGGCGTCGGCGCGCGCGATCTCGGCGAGCGTCTTGAAGCGCGCGCGAAGTGGCGCAGACGCTTTGACAAAATCGGCGCGGTGTTCCACAAAAAAGAGAAAGCGGAGAGCGTATGATAAAAAACATCGTTTTCGACATGGGACATGTGCTCATGTACTTCAGCCCCAAGGTGTACATTTCCCGCCTCGGCTATACCGGCGAGGACGCGGAGCTTTTGGAGCGCGAGGTATACCGCAGCGCCGACTGGGTGGCGACGGATCATGGGACCATGCTGCCCGAGGAGGGAGCGGCGGCGATGTGCCGCCGTCTGCCGGAGCGACTCCACGCCGCGGCGGAGGAGCTCACCTGCCGCTGGTGGCAGGGAGAGTTCATGCCCGTGCCGGGAATGGCGGAGCTCGTGCGCGAGCTGCGCTCTCTCGGCTATGGGATATATCTGCTCTCAAACGCGTCCTCAGCGCTGAACCTGTACTTTGAGCGTATACCCGGATCGGAGTGCTTTGACGGAAAGCTCGTCTCGGCGGATGTGAAGCTTATGAAGCCGTTTCCCGAGATATATGAGCTGCTGTATTCCCGCTTCGCGCTGATCCCGGAGGAATGCTGGTTCATTGACGACAATGCCGCCAACATTGAGAGCGCGCGCATGACCGGTATGAACGGCAGCGTGTTCTATGACGACGTCGCCCGCCTGCGCCGCGAGCTGCGTGAGCAGGGAATACCGGTAAAGGAAGTATAAAACATGCTGAATAAATTTTGCAGCCTCTCCCAAAAGGGGGAGGCTGTCTGGATAAACGACATAAGAGCCGCGTTTGACGCGGATAAGAACGCACGGCCGCTGGCGCTGCGCCTCACCTGCCTTGACGGCAGCGGGCGCGGCTATGGCTGCCCTGTGCCGCATTGGAGCAATGCGCAGGAGCGCGGTTTCGTCAGAGACTACCTCACCGCGCGCATCTTCAATGTGCTCTCCTGCTGGAGCGGCAGGGAGCTGACGGTGTATTTTGACACGAATGATTCCGAAATGGCCGCTCTCGTTGAAGAATGCATTGCGGCTTTCAGAAATGTACCGGGGCTCAAAAAGGTGCTGAATGTTGCCGCGCGGCTCTGCCGCGGCACTGGCAATGCGCCGTTTGAGATGAAGATCGGCGACATCGCCGCCATGTCCGAACTGAAAAGCACAGCCGCGAAAGCAGTCGGACAGCTCGGAGATAAGCTGCGCGCGGCGGTGGACGGCTGCGCACACGGCGCATACTGCGGCATGGATGTCGGCGGGACGGATATAAAGCTTGCAGTATCGCTCGACGGCAGACTCCTCGCCGTGAAGGAATACGACTGGAACCCTGCGGCGAGTCCGACCGCTGAGGGCATCACCGAGCCGATGCTGCGGCTCATAAGTCTCATGCGCGCCTGCGTTATTGCGGACAGTCTGCCCCATGACGCGGAATGCGTGAAGCTGCTTACAGCGGCGCTGCGCAAGGATGCAGCAGACGTGGAAATGGACGCGGCGATAATCGCCTGCGAGAGTGCCGCGGCGGAGCCGCCGCTGTTTTCCGGTATAGGACTGAGCTTCCCGGATGTCGTCATCAACGACCGTATCCTCGGCGGCGAGACGCCCAAGACAAAGGGCATGCGCGAGAACACGGTGCTCGATTATGAGACCGAGTTTGCAAAGCTTGCCGCCGTCGGCGAGAGCATGGCGCACTTCTGCATGGACGGCATTAAGGTGCGGATAATAAACGACGGGCCTATGGCGGCCTTCAGCGCCGCGGCGGAGCTTGCGCAGGACGGTGATGCGCAGCTCGGCGAGAGCGGCGTTATCGCCCACTCGCTCGGCACCGACCTCGGCTCAGGCTGGATAAAGGCCGACGGCGAGATACCGGCGATACCGCTTGAGCTGTATGACCTGCTGCTCGACCTCGGCAGCGCAAGACAGAAAGAGTACGCGCCTGAGGATCTGCGCTCGGTACGCAATGAGAACTCCGGCCTTGCCGGTGTGCGGCGCTATCTCGGTCAGGCCGCGGTCTACCGCATGGCGCAGCAGCTTGAGCCGGCGCTGCTCGACGGCTTCACCAAGGAGCGCGGGGATGTGCTCAGTATTATCACCGCACCCGAGGACATGCGCAAGCCCTGCCTTGAGCATATTATGAACGCGGCAACGTACGGCGACGAGGCCGCCTGCGAGATATTCCGCCGCGTGGGCGCGAACCTTGCGCAGCTCACAAAGGAGATGGAGTATCTGCTCAATACCGGCACGGATAGATGTTTCCTGTTCGGGCGCTTTGTGAAGAACGAGAGCTGCTTCAGACTCATACAGGAGGGCTTTGCTGATGTTATGCCGGAGATAAGCCTTGTCGCCGCAGACGACGGCCTTGCCCGCAGCGGCCTTATGCGGCAGCTCGCCGCAAGGGAGGACGTGACGGTGGCGCAGTTTGCCCAAGCCGTCAGCGCGATATATTATTCAAGGATGTAAAAAAATCCCGGACAAATGCGGGCGGTGACTTAGGAAAACATTGAAGCAAGGAACGGTATAGCTTAACGGCTATGCCGTTCTTTGCTCTTTTCTACTTGTGTTGCGGGCATTTTCGATTGCCCGCGTGAAGTCAAATGCACCGATGAAGTTATAGACGATGGTGATTTCC
>CAKTKV010000162.1 GCA_934572355.1 uncultured Oscillospiraceae bacterium | reverse complement strand
ATTACAACAGCTTTCGGAGGGAGACGATACGGAATGACGCTGTGCGAATATTTCAACAGTCAGTTTTCAATAATGCAGAATCTGGACTTTCTGGTCAGGATACTGGCGGCATGCTTCTGCGGGGCGTGCATAGGCTTTGAGCGCACAAAGCGCTTCAAGGAGGCCGGGATACGCACGCACATCATAGTGTGCTGCGCGGCGGCGCTGATAATGATAGTGTCCAAATACGGCTTTGCGGACCTTACATACTCGGACGGCAGCGTGTTTAACGGCACGCGCGGAGCCGACCCCGCGCGTATCGCGGCGCAGGTGGTGAGCGGCATAAGCTTCCTCGGCGCGGGCGTGATATTCAAAAACGGCAGCACCGTGAAAGGGCTCACGACCGCGGCCGGGATATGGGCGACGGCGGGTATCGGCCTTGCCATCGGCGCGGGGATGTACTTCATCGGCATTGCGGTGACGGTGCTGGTGGCGCTGTTCCAGATAACGATGCACCGCTTCACGGTCGGCGCGGATTCGTTCACGATAAACCGGCTGCGCTTCACCGCCGAGTACACGGACGACCTCAAGCAGGAGCTTGAGGAACAGCTGCGGCAGTGGGACGCGCACATCATACGCAGCGAGCTTAGCCGCGACGGCGAGGGGCGGCTGTGCTGCGATCTGTCGCTGAAAATGCAGAGGGAGATCTCCCTTGCGGATATAAACGGATTCATGGAGCGATGCGAACACATTGTCTCCGCCGAAGGTGCGCCGATGATATGAGCGCCGGGAGAAAACGAACGGGAGGGAGGGCACGCCTTGAATTTACCGACAGGCTTTGACCAGCGCTTTGATTCGCTGCGGCTCGTCCGCGAGCTCAAGAGCTATTCCGCCGCGGCAAGGGAGCTGAGCCTCAGTCCCTCCGCCATCGCGCAGCAGATACACGCGCTTGAAAGGGAGCTTGACGCGCTCCTGTTCGTAAAGGACGGGAACCGCCTTTCGCCGACTGAGGTATGCGAGATAGCCTGCGATTACGCGGCGCAGGCGGCGTCGCTGCGGCGGCGCATGGAGCTTGAGATAGACGCGTCGCGCCGCGAGGTGAGCAGCCTTGTTGTGGGTGTATCGCCGAGTCTTGAGGACAGCGCGGTATCGGAAATGCTGGCGCGGTACATGCAGCTGCATCCGAGGGCGCAGCTGCGGATAATCTCCGAAAACAGCCGGACGCTCATCGCGCTGCTGCGCGGTAGAATGCTCGACCTTGCGATAGTTGACGCCCCGTTTCCGGGCAATGAATTTAACTCTCTGCTGCTCGACACCGACTATCTCACCGCCGCCGTCCCGAACGACAGTCCGCTTGCCGACGCGGGACATATATCCCTCGCGCAGCTGAAAAAGGAAAAGCTGATACTGCGCCCGGCGGGTTCCGGGACGCGGACGCTGTTCGAGGCGAGCCTAAAAAAGTGCGGGATGAGCCTTGAGCAGTTCAACGTGATGATGGAGGCCGACAGCGTCTCTACGATCAAAAGGCTTGTGGAGAGCAGCTACGGAGTTTCGGTGCTCTCGGCACGGGCATGCATGGGAGCGGTCGAGGAAGGGCGCTTTCGCGTGCTGCCTATTTCCGATCTGAACATGGTGCGGCGGATACATATATGTTATAGGAAGGACTTCAGCCATCCGGGCTTTCTTGGCGAGCTGCAGAAGCTGTACGCAACTACAATGAAATCCGACCTGCAAGACGGATATTAGAAAACTCTCCTTGTTTCCAAGGAGAGATTTTTGGCACAGTATACACTTAAATCATGCAATTGATACATAGCCGCTGCCGTCGGAGTAGAGGACAGGAGCCATGCCGGTGACGAGGAGGATCATATCGTTCTCCTCCGTCTCGCTGCCGGTGCGGCTATACTGAGTTTTGAACTCCACGCCGCGGCTGAGATAGCCGTTCACCGCCCATGTGGGCATGGTGTTACGGATGTAGCTGTTCAGTCCAGATTGAAATTCCGCGCTGTCGGAGACGCTGCCGAGACGCACGCCGCCGACGTACACGGCGCTGTTGACGGTAACGCCGGGCGTCGAGCGCAGGAACGCGTCGGCAAGCTCCGCGCGGCTGCCGTCGGGACGCGACAGGCTCAGCATATAATGCCGCTCTGTCTCCGGCATATCGGCAGAGCCGGGCAGTATCTCCTCCGCGGCGCGCTCTGCCGCCGTCACGGCAATGTCCGCCGAGACAGGGGAAAAGCTGCCGGGCACGGTCTCGCCGTCCACGGTCAGGCGGCAGCAGACACGCAGATTCGAGAACGCCATGAACATCAGCGCGAGGATGAGAAGCACAAGTTTTTTATACACGAGACCACCTCCAAAGTTAACATAACTCTTTATTTAACCCCGGTCAAGGGCTTCGACAAAAGCAGTGCGGATCACTGCAAAGCTTCCGTTTTTATCGCGGCGGCCACGGCCTCTGCTTGAATGACGGACACCTCAAAGGCCGTGCGCTCGATGGGGCCGTCCTCGGTCATCTTTATGTAGCGGCGGCTCTGTATGCGCCCTTCGAGCTTCACCTGAGTGCCGACCGTCCATGTCGCGGCCTCCCGTGCCTTGAGCCCCCAGCAGATACAGGGCAGGTAATCCGAGCGTCCGTAGCGGCGGTTCACGGCGAGCATCAGGTCGCAGATATCGCGCCCCATCGGGGTTATGCGCAGGTTCGGCTCCTTGCACAGCGCGCCGGTCAGGCGCACGGTGTTTTCATCCGGTTCATCGCACAGCTCTATTTCCTTCGCGAGCACGGTTATGACGAGCTTTGCCCCCTCGCCGCGGCGGTTATTGAAGGTGCGCAGCTGGCCGGTGACGGCGATATGCTCCGCTTCGCACAGCTCCGTCTGCTCGAGCAGCTCGCGGCTGACGACGATATTGACGGTGTCGGTATTGCCGGAGAGCCGGCGCACCTCCAGAGGAAAGGAATAAAATACCTGTCCGCGCCCGGTGTGGGAATAGGCCGGGGCGCCGGCGAGCGTGCCGCAGAGTCGGGTGTAATTGTTTTCGTATATCATGTCCATGGTCGGAGCCGTCCTTTTCGTTGAGATAGTCAATCATATTCCGGACGCGCACTTGATTATGCCCCGCGAAACGTATATAATGTTAGTACTATCTATGAAAAGGAGCCATATTATGGACATCAAGGATATACTGGAAAAATGCGACCACAC
>CAKTKV010000161.1 GCA_934572355.1 uncultured Oscillospiraceae bacterium | reverse complement strand
TCGCTTATATTTTATCACGTATCCCGCCAAGTCACAAGCCGTGAATGATACCATTACTTCTACATTCTATTCAGTTCTTCCGCACAAGCTGCGCAGACGCCTAAGAAAAACAAACAATGCTTTATAGAGTGTGTCAAAGAACATGTATACAATAGAAGTTACGGGAAGGAAGATACGGTGAAAGAAACTAGGAAACGGTGTCCTTCACACGACCGTCACGCGCGCAGCGCCGGTGTTCAGTTCATCCGGCAGTTGGGCATTCGTGATGATGTGATCCGCCTCGCACAGCGGCATCAGCATATATGCGCCGGGCTTCAGGAACTTCGACTTGTCGCAGAGGAACACCTTCATGTCCGCCTGCTGTAAGGCGCGGCGGCGCAGGGCGTTTGCCCGCGCGCTGTAATCGGCGATCCACGACCCCGGCGTTATTGCCGAGGAGGAGTAGAACATGATGTCGATGCCGAAGTGCGTGATGAGTTCCTCCGCCTCGTACCCGTAAAAGCTCATCGTATCATAGCACGTCTCTCCGCCGAGGCAGATGGTGGGGACGCGGTACTTCGCGGCAAGCTGCAAAACGGAGATGTTGTTGGTGACGACCGTGATGTTCTTGTAAGAGCTCATTTGGTCGATGATATGCAGCGTCGTGGTGGATTCGTCCATGAACACCATGCAGTTGTCGCGCAGCAGCTTTGCCGCCGCCTTGTCGAGCTTGAGCTTTTCCTGCGGGTTGACGCCCATGCGGAAAACCGCGGGGCCTCCATCCATATCGCTCAAGCGCGGCACCACGCCGCCGTGACTGCGCACCACAAGTCCAAGATCCTGCATTGTGTTCAGATCGCGCCGCACCGTCGGCATGCTGACAAAGAGTTCCTTGCTGAGTCTGTCCACACTTGCATAGCCGCGCTCTGCCAATATATTCATTATTTTCTCGTACCGTTCGTTTTTCACTGCTATCCCTGCCTTAAGTTGATCGCTTTCGATCGTTTCTCAATATTAGCGCCAAATCTTGCAGAAGTCAAGTATTGTGAGTATAATACGGTTTAGCTATTTTGATGAAAAATGCCGTCGCAAGGCGCGTGAAATATATATTTTTGATGCAAATTTGTCAAAGTGTTGGAAACCGCACGTTAAACCCACGTGCGCCGGAAAAGTTCATATACGAAAGGCAAAAGAGAATATGGATAATGTAAGACTGATCGCGTTTGACCTGGACGGCACGCTCACTCAGCACAAGACGAAGCTTGCCCAGCCCAATCTCGGTGTTCTGGACGCACTGCGGGCAAAGTACAAGCTTCTGATGGTCGGCGCGGGGATGTGCAGCCGCATATTCAGTCAAATGAACGGCTACCCCATAGATATTATCGGCAATTATGGAATGCAGTTCTGCACATATAACGCCGCGACAGGTGAGCTTGACCATGTTTTTGATGAGCATGCTCCCTGTGACCGCGCCAGCGTCGAGGCTCGCGTGACCGCGCTGAGGGAGCGCTTTGGGTACACGGTGTTCACGGGCAATAATGTGGAGTATCACGACTCCGGCTGCGTCACGTTTCCGCTGCTCGGCACCGCAGCAGACATTGCCGACAAGCTTGCTTTCGACCCGGACCGCTCAAAGCGCAAGCCGATGTACCCCATCGTGCGCGATGCCTTCCCAGATTATACGGTGTTCATCGGCGGGTCGTCGTCGTTTGACCTCGCGCCTTTCCCGTACAATAAATATTACGCGCTCGACCGCTACTGCGCCGAGTATGGCTATGACCATTCCGAGGTCGTCTATGTCGGCGATGATTACGGTCCCGGCGGCAACGACGAGGCGGTCTACCGCTCCGACTTCCGCTTTATCCGTGTGGATGATTACACCCGCTTCAGTGAGTATATGAAAGAGTTTCTGTGAAGAGGAGCGTTGAAAGATGGTTATAGACTGCAGCAAGTACGCCGGAAAATGCGCCTGCGGGCGCGAGCATACCATGGAGACCCGCGCCGCGGTGATAGAGCCGGGCTGCCTTTTCGAGTTTGAGAAGTACATGGCGGAGTTCGGCGTCACGGGTAAGCGCTGCGCGCTCTACGGTGAAAACTCCTATGCCGCCACAGCGGACAGGCATCCGCGTGCCGAGCAGAAGATCGTGCTTGACCCGACGGGGCTGCACGCAAACGAGGTATCCACTGCGGAGGTTCTCGCAAAGCTCGAGGGCGATGTAGAGGTCATTATCGCCGTCGGCAGCGGCACCATTCACGACATCGCGCGCTTCTGCGCGCACGAGCGCGGCATACGCTTCGTCTCCTGCCCGACCGGTGCGAGCGTGGACGGCTTTTGCAGCACTGTCGCGGCAATGACGTGGTACGGCTTCAAAAAGACGCTGCCCGCCGTCGCTCCGGAGATAGTGCTGGCGGACACTGAGATCATCAAAAACGCGCCCATGGCGCTCGTGCGCAGCGGCGTTGGAGACATTATGGCGAAGTATACCGCCCTTGCCGACTGGAAAATGGCACATGTCCTCACTAATGAGTTGCTTTGTGAAAAAATTTATAGTATAATGCAGGATGCCGCCGACACAGTCATGCAGAGCGTCCCCGGCATTGCCCGCGGCGAGGAGAGCGCCTACGCCGATGTGACCTATGCGCTCATCATGAGCGGCATCGCAATGCAGATGATGGGCAACTCCCGCCCCGCCTCCGGCGCGGAGCATCATATATCCCACATGATAGAGATGGAACCGGAGGCATTCCCGGTAAAGTTCCCCGCCATGCACGGTGAAAAAACCGGCGTCGGCTCGCTCATTGCAGTGCGCGAATATAAGCGTCTTGCAAAGATAGAGGACATAACCCCGTACATAACCGACTACGCCCCCGTACCGGAAGAGCATTTCCGCGATTTCTTCGGCGGGCGGCTGGCGGATTCGCTGATAAAAGAAAACGAAAACGACTGCCTTGCAAAGGTGAGCCGCGAAAAGCTCAGCGCAAGCTGGGGCGAGCTGCGGCGTATAATTGACGAGCTCCCGTCTGAGGAGTACCTTTACGGGCTTTTGGAGATGCTGGACGCGAAGCGCGACCTCGCCTCTATCGGGGTTGAAGAGAGCGAGCTTCCCGTACTGCTGAAAAATTCACCCCTTGTGCGTAATCGTCTGACGCTTATGAGAACGCGCCGGATGATGAAGATATGCGAAATCGAGTAATATACAACAAATGTAAAGGAGAGAGCACAAGTGAGTGAAGAGATCATCATAAAACACGCTCTTAAAAAGTACGGTGACAATGTCAT
>CAKTKV010000160.1 GCA_934572355.1 uncultured Oscillospiraceae bacterium | reverse complement strand
GGGCGAGGCGCTGATGGTCGAGCGCTATCCCGAGTACAGCGAGAAGCTGAGCTTCCCCGAGGATGAGCATAACTTTGAGATGGTCATGGCCGCTATCAAGGCGGTCCGTGCCCGCCGCAGCGAAATGAACGTTCCTCCGTCCAGAAAGGCACACCTCATCATTGCAACTGATAAGAAGGCGGCATTTGAGGCCGGACGCAGCTATATCTGCAAGCTTGCCTACGCAAGCGATATCAGCGTGCAGGACACAGCTCCCGAGAGTGCCGACGGCATGGTCTCCGTTGTCACTGACAATGCCCGTATGTTCATGCCGATGGCGGAGCTTGTCGACCTCGAGAAGGAGAAGGCACGCATTCTCAAAGAGCTTGCCAATGCCGGAAAGCAGCTTGAAGGCCAGATCGCGAAGCTCGCGAACGAGAAGTTTATCTCCCGCGCACCGGAGAACGTCGTCAACATGGAGCGCGACAAGAAGGCAAAGCTCGAAGCGCTGATCGAAAATCTCAAGCTCAGCCTTGAGCACCTCGGCAAATAAATCCGTGTTCCGCTGACAGACTTCGACCGTAATTGCATATATAAAGTTATACAATGACACCGCATAGCGATATGCGGTGTCATTTTTGTTTAAGGGAGAGAAAAGCAATGAACATAAGCACGGCTTTCAGCGCGGGACGGCTCACGGTATATCTCACCGGAGAGCTCGATCACCACGCCGCGCGCTGCGCGATACACACCATTGACGAGCTGCTTGACGAATATCTGCCGCGCGACTGTGCGTTGGACATGTCGGGGCTGAGCTTCATGGATTCCTCCGGCATTGCGGTAATAATCCGGGTGAGCAGAAGAATGAAGAACCTCGGCGGCAGAGCGTGGATCGAAAACCCCGCGCGTCAGCCGCAAAGGGTGATAGACGCTTCGGGCATAGACCGACTCGTCCCGGTCGCGCTGGGGCGCTGAGGAGGAAAGACGATGAACGAGACAAACTACATAAAGCTTGAGTTTCCGAGCAGAAGCAGCAACGAGGGCTTTGCCCGCGCAGCGGCAGCAGCATTCGCAGCGCAGCTTGACCCGAACATGGAGGAGCTGGGGGATATCCGCACTGCCGTCTCCGAGGCTGTGACGAATGCCATAGTCCATGCCTACCCCGACACAATAGGCCGCGTCAGCATGCGCTTGCGCATACTCGGCGGCAGCACGCTGGAGATATCCGTGCGCGACTGGGGGCGCGGCATTGAAAACGTCGATAAGGCGATGGAGCCATTATACAGCACCGGCGGCGAGGACAGAAGCGGCATGGGCTTTACGATAATGGGCAGCTTCATGGACAAGCTCCGTGTGCGCTCTGCTCCCGGCAAGGGCACGACTGTAACCATGCAGAAATATATATGTCCCCGGATGAGCCAGCGATGAGCGGGGATATCTACGACGCGATACGCCTTGCAAAGCAGGGCGACCGTGATGCGGCGGAGCGGCTGGTCGAGGAGAACTCCGGGCTTATCTGGAGCGTCGCGCGCCGTTTCTTCGGGCGCGGCGTCGATCCGGACGATCTGTATCAGCTCGGCTGCGTCGGCTTTCTGAAAGCGATAGACGGCTTCGATGAGGGCTACGGCACGCGCTTCTCCACTTATGCTGTACCGAAAATATCCGGCGAGATACGCCGCTTCCTGCGCGACGACGGAACGGTAAAGGTGAGCCGCGGCATCAAGGAGCAGGCCGCGAAGATACGTCAGGCGCGCATAAAGCTCGAACAGCGCATAGGGCGCGAGCCGACGATGTCGGAGCTTTCGCGCGAGACTGGTATAGAGCCCGAGGACATTGCTTTTGCCGAGACTGCGACGGGGCCTGCCGACAGCATCCAGCGCGAGACGGGCGAGGACGGCTTCACGCTTGAACTTGTCCTCGGCGACTACGGCGCGGAGGACAAGCTTGTTGAATATGTTGCGCTGCGCGCAGCGATCGAAACGCTGCCGGAGCGTGAGCGGCAGGTGATAGCCCTGCGCTTTTACCACGGCATGACGCAGCAGAACTGCGCAAAGGTCATGCACGTCTCGCAGGTGCAGATATCCCGGCTTGAGCGCCGCGCGGTGGAGCTCCTGCGTGAAAAGCTCGAATAGGCAAATAGACTATGATCTGAAAAGACCGGAGGGAATTATTCCCACCGGTCTTTTCGAATGGTTCTTTGGCGAAATGTTAGAATATTACATTCATATCAACGATACCGCGTATGCCGTTGACGGTGCCTTTCTCCGTAAATTGCCAGATATCGTAGCGCCCGCTGAAGTTCGGCAGACGCCCGCCGCGGGTGTAGTTTGCAAGCCATATCATGTGCGGCTCTATCGAATTGTAAGCGACGTGCTCCTCAAAGAAGTATAGCCCGGAATAGACTCCCGTCTTGTACCCGGCGTCTCTGATGCGCTTGCAGAAAGCGGAGATTATCTCGTCGCGCTCAGCCTTGCTGAGCCTGTCGCAGCGCCCTTTGGGATAGTCGCCCGACTGCTCGATATCGAAGAATATCGGGTACTCAAGCTCCGTGCCGTTGAGGCAGCTCAGAATGAAGTTTGCTTCGTCCACGGCCTCCTTGGCTGTCACCGCCGTCGAGTAAAAATATACGCCGAGGTCGATCCCGGCCGCTTTCGCGTTGCGCAGGTTCTGGGCAAAACAGGAGTCGGGATAGATGAGTCCCGTCTCCCAGCCGCGGCCGCCGGCGCGGAGTATCGCAAAGTCAATGCCCTGCGCCTTTACCGCCGGCCAGTTGATGCCCTTGTTGTAGAAGGACACGTCAATGCCGAGTGCGCTTGCCTTCGCCCCGTCCTGCCCAAAGTAATAAAGCTTACCATCGACCTGCTGCAAGCCTGTGCGCATCCTGCCGAAAGCGTCGTAATTATATAGCTTGCCGTCCTCCTCTATCCAGCCGCGCTCAAGGGAATAGACCGGCTCGGGCGTCGGCTGCGGCGTCTGCAGGGGAAGCGGCGCCGGCTGAACCTCGGAGGAGGGGAGCACCGCGGCGTCCTGATCGGCAGGTGCGTCGAATGCGGATGCGGCAACGGCCTCGGTCGGAGCAGGCTCTGCGTGCTGCGCGGAATAATAGCGCAGGCGGGGGAGAAGTATGAGCCCCGCTATTATAACTGAAAGGCAGGGCAGGAGGATAATAAGAACGTGCTCAGTCTTCGGCTCGTTCATCTTCTCCCACAGCCGCCTGAAGAAATTTCTCATACTGTAAAATCGTCTCCGGAATGGAATATGTACCGTTACATAGTACTATCA
>CAKTKV010000159.1 GCA_934572355.1 uncultured Oscillospiraceae bacterium | reverse complement strand
GCCACCGAGCCGAAGCTGCTTCTGCTTGATGAGCCTGCCGCCGGTATGAACCCGCAGGAGACTCTTGAGCTTGCGGACTTCATCGTTGAGATCAGAAAGGAATATGATCTCTCCGTGTTCCTTGTCGAGCACCACATGGATCTTGTCATGAACATCAGCGACAGGATATATGTCCTCGATTTCGGTAAGCTTATCGCGGAAGGCGTTCCCTCCGAGATACAGAACAATGTCAAAGTCATAGACGCATACTTGGGGGTGAGCGAGGATGAGTGATGTTATACTCAGCGTAAAGGAGCTTAAGGTCAACTACGGCGGCATCGAAGCCGTTAAGGGCATATCCTTTGATGTTCCCCGCGGGGAGATCGTCACCCTGATCGGCGCAAACGGCGCCGGTAAGTCAACAACGCTCAAGGCCATTGCCGGGCTTGTCAAGCCGAGCGCGGGCTCCATTGAGTTTAACGGCACAAACATTACCGGCAAGGATCCCTCCGCTATCGTCGCCTCCGGTATCACTCTCGTCCCCGAAGGCCGCCGCGTGTTCGATAATATGTCCGTTCTTGAGAACATCAAGATCGGCGCATACCTGCGCAGCGACGGTCTTGATGACGATATCGAGTGGGTGTATTCTCTCTTCCCGCGCCTCAAGGAGCGCAGCTGGCAGCTGGCCGGTACGCTCTCCGGCGGCGAGCAGCAGATGCTTGCCGTTGCCCGCGCGCTGATGAGCCACCCGCAGGTCATCATGATGGATGAGCCGTCGCTGGGTCTTGCTCCGCTGGTCGTCAAAGGCATCTTTGATATCATCAGAGAAATCAACAAAAATGGCACCACCGTTCTTCTCATCGAGCAGAATGCCAACATGGCGCTCAAGGCCGCGAACGACGCTTATGTGCTTGAGACCGGCAGCATCACCATGTCTGGTACCGGTGCGGAGTTGCTCGCAAACGAGCAGGTCAGAAAGGCCTATCTCGGCAGCTGATAGAGCTTAAAGAATGAAAAACCACATACGGATGACTGCTATTCGGTCATCCGTATGTGGTTTCGTTTCTCTCAGCTCATTTGCTGTTGGCTTTCTCCAGCTCCAGCAGAGCCCGTTTCATTTCTAACCCGCCGCCGTAACCGACAAGGCTTCCGCCCGAACCGATGACGCGGTGACAGGGGATAGCGATGAAAATGGGGTTTGCGTGGTTTGCCATGCCGACCGCGCGGAACGCTTTCGGACGCCCGATAGCTTCGGCAATATCCTTGTAGCTGCGCGTCTCTCCGTAGGGGATATCCCGCAGCGCCGCCCAGACCTTTTCCTGAAACGGCGTTCCATGCAGCCGGTATGGGAAGTCGAATGCCTTGCGCACTCCCGCAAAATATTCATCCAGCTGCCGGAACACCAGCTCCGTCAGCTCGTTCGGCGTGTCCGCTTTTACATCTGCACCGGCATTTTTCAGTGCCGTGACTGCGCCGTCCTCATAATCAAGCTGAATGTCGCCCACCGGCGAATGATAAATCGCAGTCCCTTTCATGGTGATCGATACTCCTCTCAGTATAAGGTATTAAACTCAAACCACTTTGCGAGGCCTATTATACCATGTTTTTGTTAGATTGCTTTGAAAAAATGGAAATTAAAATTTTGTGGTTTCGCGAAAACGATGTTCCGCATTTACTTTATCCCTTGCCTGTGGTAAAATAATCTGTAAAATCCAATTATCGGAGTGACACATGTTCGATAGTATTAAACAGCTTCAGCGGCAGTATGAGCTGCTCTGCGCCAGAATGGAGGAGCCGTCTACTTATTCCGACCCGGCGGCATATTCTAAATATGAGCGTGAAGCGCGTGAGCTTCAGCCCATCGTGAATGCGTATACCGAGTATCAAAAGGCTGATTCCCGGATGCAGGAAGCACTTGAACTCATGGGCGATAGTGAGATGCGCGAGCTTGCGCAGGAAGAATACGCTCAGGCTAAGGCGGATAAGGAGCGGCTGGAGCAGGAGATAAAAATACTGCTGCTGCCCAGGGACCCGAACGATGCGAAGAACGTCATCATGGAGATACGCGGCGGCGTCGGCGGGGAAGAGGGTATGCTTTTCGCGGCGGACCTGTTCCGTATGTATTCGATGTATGCCGAGTCCAAGGGCTGGAAGATCGATGTTGCAAACGTCAGCGAGACCGAGCTTGGCGGCATAAAGGAGATAAGCTTCGTCGTCGAGGGAACAGGCGCGTATTCGAGACTCAAGTTTGAGGCCGGCGGTCACCGCGTCCAGCGTGTCCCGGTCACAGAATCCGGCGGTCGTATTCACACCTCAGCTGCGACGGTCGCTGTCCTGCCCGAGGTCGAGGAGGTCGACTTCCAGCTTAACCCCAATGACCTCAAGATCGATACCTATCGTTCCTCAGGTGCCGGCGGTCAGCACGTCAACAAGACCGAGAGCGCGATACGCATTACCCATATCCCCACCGGAACCGTCGTCGAGTGTCAGGATGAGCGCAGCCAGTATAAGAATAAGGATCGCGCTATGCAGATCCTACGTTCGAAGCTTTATGAGGCAGAGCAGGCGCGGCAGCATGCGGCAGTCGCCAGCGAGCGTCGGAGTCAGATCGGGTCAGGCGACCGAAGCGAGCGCATCCGCACCTATAACTTCCCGCAGAACCGCGTGACGGATCACCGTCTCAGCGGGGACAATAAAAATTTCAATATCCAGAGCATAATAAACGGGAACCTTGACCCACTTATTGACTGCCTTGTCACCGCAGATCAGGCGGCAAAGCTTCAGGCGCAAACGGAGGCATAGCAATGAAAACTCAGGTTTTTTCCGGCACTTCAAAAGGTGCCGCAGAAATAATCAGAAACGGCGGTCTTGTCGCCGTCCCGACGGAGACGGTGTATGGCCTTGCCGGGAGCGGATTGAATGAACAGGCAGTGGGCATGATATATGAGGTCAAGGGTCGCCCAGCCATAAAGCCGCTCTCGCTCATGGTTCACGGCAGTGAAGCCATGGACGCCCTGTGTCTCGATGTTCCCGAGCAGGCGCGTGCGCTTGCCGCGCGCTTTTGGCCGGGGCCGCTGACCATCGTGCTGAAAGCAAGGCCGGAGATACCGTCCATCGTTCTTGCGGGCGGCTCGACTGTTGGCCTGCGCTGCCCGGATCATCCGCTCACCCTTGAGCTGCTGTGCGATTGCGGTCTTCCGCTTGCCGCGCCCTCGGCAAATCCGTCAGGGGAGAATAGCCCTAAGGACGCCGGTAAGGTGCTTGAGTATTTTGACGGCAAGATAGATGCAGTTATCGACGGCGGCAGA
>CAKTKV010000158.1 GCA_934572355.1 uncultured Oscillospiraceae bacterium | reverse complement strand
CCGGGACCACGCCGGAGATATGCCCCGACTGCAAAGGCAGCGGCACAGTCAAGACCACGCAGCGCACCCCGTTCGGTGCAGTGCAGTCCATGGGTCCGTGCCAGAAGTGCCGCGGCACCGGCAAAATCATTCACCAGCCGTGCAAGACCTGCCGCGGTATGGGCAAGATACGCCGCCAGCATAAGCTGACGGTCAACATACCCTCCGGTATTGACGACGGGCAGGCTTTCTCCGTCAGCGGTGCAGGCAACGCAGGCTCTAACGGCGGCCCCGCGGGCGACCTTATCGTCACGGTGCTGATCCGCCAGCACGAACGCTTCGAGCGTGACGGTACATCCGTCCTGCTTGAGCAGGACATCAACTTTGCCCAGGCGACGCTCGGTGCTGAGATCGAGGTCCCGACACTTGACGGCAAGGTGAAGCTGACCATACCCGAGGGCACGCAGAGCGGCACGACTTTCCGCATACGCGGCAAGGGCATTCCGTATGTCCGCGGCAACGGCCGCGGCGACCAGTTCGTCACGGTGAATATCAGGACGCCGAAGAACCTGACTTCCTCGCAGAAGGAGCTGCTGCGGCAGTTCGCAGCATCAATGGGTGACCTTGACGGCGAGTCCGGCAAGAGCATCTTCGGCAAGAAGAAAAGATAAAACATAAGACATTACAGTACATTTCAAGGCGCTGCGCGGCGTATCGCGCAGCGCCTTTTGCCGTTTCCTGCGGGTATATGACTCCCCCGCCGCTTGCCATAGCCGCGGGGGATGTATATAATGGACGCGTAAACTATTTGCGCGAGGTATGAGCATGAGCAGGATCTTACTTTTAGAGGACGACCTGAGCCTTATAACCGGGCTCTCCTTTGCTTTCAGAAAACAGGGCTTTGAAGCGGACAACGCCAGAACGCTCAGGGAAGCGGACGCGCTGTGGGCAGACGGGAAATATGACCTTTTGGTGCTGGACGTCTCTCTTCCGGACGGCTCCGGCTTTGAGTTCTGTCAAAGGGTACGGCGCACATCAAAGGTGCCGATCGTCTTCCTCACCGCGTCCGACGAGGAGACAAGCATCATCATGGGGCTTGATATCGGCGGCGACGACTATATCACAAAGCCGTTCAAGCTCGGCGTCCTCATCTCCCGCATCAATGCCCTGCTGCGCCGCGCGAGCACATTCGGCACTGCAGACACTGAGCTGTGCTCCAACGGCATCAGAGTGCTTCTGCTTCAGGGGCAGGTGCTCAAGAACGGCGAGCCGCTTGAACTGACCGCCGCGGAATATAAGCTTCTGTGCCTGTTCATGCATAACCCGAACGCTGTGCTGACCAAGGGGCAGATATTGGACAAGCTCTGGGACTGCGACGGGAACTATATCGACAGCAGCACCCTCACGGTATACATACGCCGGCTGCGCATGAAGATAGAGGATGACCCGGGTGCGCCGCAGATGCTCCTGACCGTCCGCGGCATGGGCTATAAGTGGAACGTCATCAACTGAGGTGCGGCATGAAAATACTTGCGAATAAGGATATCCGGGATCTGTTTTGCACGCTCACGCTCGTTCTGTGCGCCCTGCTCCTGCTGACCGAGGGCTTTATATGGCTCACCTACCGTAGCTTTTCACCGTGGCTGCCGCTGCTGTTCCTGCCTGCATGCGGCGCGGTGTGGCTGCTCTGTCTCAGGTATTTCAAGTGTCAGAACCGGACCATGGAGCAGGCGGTGTCACAGATAAACGCCTATCTCGGCGGCGACTGCAGCGCCCGCATCGAATGCGACAGCGAGGGCGAGCTGTACCGCCTGTTCCATTCGGTCAACTCCATGGCGGCGGTGCTGAACGCCCATGCGGACAATGAGCTGCGCGAAAAGGAGTTTCTGAAAAACACGATCTCCGATATCTCCCACCAACTCAAAACACCGCTCGCGGCGCTGAACATTTATAACGGTCTGCTTCTGGATGAGGACATTGACGCAAAAGCTGTGAAAGAGTTTGCCGAGCTCTCCGAGCAGGAGCTTGACCGCATCGAAGCGCTCGTGCAGAGCCTGCTCAAGATAACGCGGCTCGACGCGGGCTCCATCACCTTTGAAAAGGCCACGGAAAACGTCTCCGATATGATGCAGGATATCGCGCTGCACTTTGCGTACCGCGCAAAGCAGGAGGAGAAAGAGCTCATCCTCTCCGGTGCGGATGACACTTCCCTTTTCTGTGACCGTGATTGGCTCATCGAAGCCATCGGCAACCTTGTGAAAAACGCGCTCGATCACACGGATAAGGGCGGCACTGTGCGTATCGAGTGGCGCGTCCTGCCCTCCGCCGTGCAGCTCAGGGTGACGGACAACGGCTGCGGCATCCACCCCGAGGATCTGCACCACATCTTCAAACGCTTCTACCGAAGCCGCTTCTCCAAGGACACGCAGGGCGTCGGTCTCGGCCTGCCGCTGGCAAAGGCGATAATCGAAGCGCATAATGGGACTATTGAAGTCGACAGCGAGCTTGGCCGCGGCACGGTGTTTACCGTGAACTTTCTGAATCCTACAAAATTGTAGGATCACTGTAGGCTCGCTGTAATATTACGGTGCTATTCTTTCATGCACAGGCCGGAAGAATATGGTCTGTCCAACAGAAAGAGGTGTTTGCACTATGGATCTATTAGAAGTCAAAAATATTTGTAAGACCTACGGCAGCGGGGAGACCGCGGTCAGAGCCCTGAAAGACGTGAGCTTTTCCGTACCCAAGGGCGAATACGTCGCGATAGTCGGCGAATCCGGCTCGGGCAAAAGTACGCTCCTCAACATGATCGGCGCGCTGGACACGCCCACTTTCGGTAAGGTGCTGATAGACGGCAGGGACGTCTTCGCCATGGACGATAAGAAGCTTACTATCTTCCGCCGGCGGAACATCGGCTTTATCTTCCAGGCCTTCAACCTGATCCCGGAACTGACGGTCGAGCAGAACATAATCTTCCCCGTGCTGCTCGATTACCAGAAACCGGACAAGGCCTACCTTGAGGAGCTGCTGACAGTGCTGAACCTGCGGGAGCGCCTCCATCATCTGCCGAGCCAGCTCTCCGGCGGGCAGCAGCAGCGCGTGGCCATCGGGCGCGCGCTCTTCACGCGCCCCTCCCTGATCCTCGCCGACGAGCCGACCGGCAATCTCGATTCGCAGAACAGCAGCGAGGTCATCGCTCTGCTGAAGAACGCATCGAAAAAGTACGAGCAGACCATCATTATGATTACCCACAACCGCAGCATCGCGCAGACGGCCGACCGGGTACTTCAGGTGTCGGACGGACGACTCACCGATTTCGGGAGGTGCCGGGAATGATGAGCTATCTCAGCCTTGTGC
>CAKTKV010000157.1 GCA_934572355.1 uncultured Oscillospiraceae bacterium | reverse complement strand
ATGGAAGGCGCGTCAAGGCCAGCTTAACCGATATGAGCAGGATAGAATCGTACTTACAGAATTGCTCCATGAAGAACACAAGCGCCATCCCTCCCTGGGCTATCATCGTCTGGCCAGGAATATCTTTCACAATACAGGATGGGTGTTTTCGGATAATCTGGCACATAAATGCTGCAAAGAGGCCGGTATTCGTTCCAAGGCGAGAAAATGTCGGTATAAGCCGCCCGGAGAGGAAAGCATAAAGTTTGAGAATCTTGTCAAAGGGCACTGGAATGCAAAAGCTCCACTTCAACTCGTTGTATCCGACATGACCGTTCTCAAAAACAAGGGGAAGCAATGGGAATGGACATTGCTTCTGGATACCTTTAATAATGAAATTATTGCTCACAGTGTTTCGCCGATCGCAGGAGACAACAAGCCTTATTATGAATGCTTAGAAAAATTGAACCTTTTAGCGGGCAAAAAGGAGGAGCTGAAGCCCAAGGTAGTATTCCACACCGACCAGGGAGCCGTCTACTCCTCAAGGGCATTCCAGCACGCCCATAAAGATTATAACATACTTCGCTCCATGTCGCGAGGGGGAACCCCGACAGATAATCCAATTATCGAAGCGTTGAACGGCTGGATGAAGGAAGAACTCTATCTGGACTTTGGGCTGAATGAAGCGGAAAATCTTCCTGATCTGCTGAACAAGTATGTCTATTTCTTCAACAACCAGCGTCCAGCAGCGGCTTTGGGCTATAAAAGCCCAGTTCAGTACAAGACCGAACTGGGCTTCCTGTAGATATTCTCTTTTTAGTGTCTACTTTTACTTGACAAGTACAACCACTTTACATGGCCGCGCTTTTTGCTTCTTTAACTGTCTTACGAACGCCCTGCTAACCAAATGGCTCCTGCGTGTTTTGCGATAGTCGTATGTGAATGAGTATAACCGAAAATGCTCTAATGGGACTGGCTCAGTTAACATTACTGTAGGAGCCTTTGAATGTGAAAAATACAATACTACTTCAAGAAATCAGATGCATGGTCAATTCGGTGCAAATCATACCCCTTTTTGACCAAAATATCACATTTGAGTGCCACAAGGTTCACATCTGACCCAGTGCATTGTGCTATCTGAAAGGCATCGTATCCGCAATGATAAATCATATCAAGAACTTCTGTATCCGGCAGTAAGACTTCCGCAGCAAGCACATTGGCTTCATACTCTGGTCTGTTCTGGCGATCAAACAAACTAAATTCCTGAAGCATTGTCTGTCGTACAAGGTCTTGATGAAGCACATGATGTCCAATTTCATGGGCACATACAATTCGTTTCAACTGTTCGTCCAAGTTATCGTTTATGAACGCCCACGGCACTTCGTGAAGAATCATATAAACGCCTTTCAGAACAGTAAAATCCTTTACCATTTGGATTTGCAGCCCTATTTCGTCTGCTATTTGGAATGGGTCTCTGGAGTTGGCGGCTGCTACCAGTCTCTCTCCCAAACAATAAATCTTCTGCAATATCAAGGTAAGCCCCCCTTAATGAACCGTTTTCCCTTCCGGTATTTTCTCAGTATAGCGCGCAATAAGGGTAATAAACCGGACATTTAACATTGAAGGCAATGAAAGAAATCATTTCCTGCTGTTCATTTCTTTGGACTTCGCGTATGCGTCCAGAATTGCGTGCATCAGTGCATCCTTATCTTCTTCAGGCAGAACACCTCCGGCAAAAAGTGCAGATACATCATGAACTACCTTTTTAATTTCCTGTTTAGGGTCCAACTGCTGGTTTTCTTCCCCCAACATCTCATCGCTGGAGATATGCAGTTCATCACAGATCCTTTTCAGTGTGGGTGCTCGCGGAACGCTGATTCCAGATTCGTACGTATTCAGCATCCTCCTTGAAATGCCCAACCGTTCTGCAAGTGCTTCCTGAGTAAGATTGTGTGCTTCTCTGTACTGAATCAGCCTTTCTGCAAAGTCCATTATAACGCTCCTTTTTTATTTAGTCAAACATTCGTTTGATTTTAGTATTGACATCGAGTTCTGCTCGTGCTATAATTCGACACGAATTGAGAACCAAAGTTCCCAATAAACATATCACTATAGTTCTCATTTGTCAATAGCAGGTTTTGTGTACGGAAAACGAGGGGGCATATGCAGCGGACAATTCTTCATTGCGATATGAACAACTTTTATGCTTCCGTAGAGTGTATGTTGGATAGATCTCTGCGTGGGCATCCTGTTGCCGTAGGCGGAGACCCGGAGAACCGTCATGGAATTATCCTGGCAAAGAATTATGAGGCGAAGAAATTTGGCATTCAAACCGGTGAAGCACTCTGGCAAGCCCGGAATAAATGCCACAATCTGATTATCGTTCCTCCCCATTATGAGCAGTACATGAAATACTCTCGATTGGCTCACGAGATATACCTGGATTACACAAATCAGGTGGAGCCGTATGGCATGGATGAGTGCTGGCTCGATGTATCTGGAAGCATTCGAGGAACCGGCGAGCAGATCGGCAACGAAATCCGTCAGCGCATGAAGGACGAATTGGGACTCACAATTTCCGTTGGAGTTTCATTCAATAAGGTCTTCGCCAAACTGGGCAGCGATATGAAGAAGCCAGATGCCCTAACCATGATTCCCAAAGAGACCTTTCGGGAGATTGTCTGGGATTTGCCTGCATCTGATCTGTTAGGCGTAGGAAGGGCTACCGAAGAGGTGCTTGCAAATTATGGAATCCGTACTATAGGTGCCCTTGCCAACGCATCCGAAGACCTGATCCGAAGAAAGCTCGGAAAATGTGGGGTCGCCTGTATTCGCTTTGCGCAAGGGTTGGACAACTCCCGCGTGATGGAGTACGATTACGAATCCCCGGTGAAGTCCGTGGGTCACGGTCTGACCACCAAAGCAGACCTGGAAAACTCTGCTGAAGTGTGGGCGTTGATGCTTGCACTCAGTCAAGATATTGGGCACAAACTGCGAAAATACGATAAACGGGCTGGCGGAGTCCAAATTGATATCCGAAACAACCAGCTCAAAACAAAACAATGGCAGTGTAAGCTCAGCCCCCATACAAACAGTGCTGCAATTATCGCAAAGGCAGCATATACACTTTTTGAGAAGTCCTACTCGTGGGACTATCCAATTCGTTCAGTAACGGTCAGAGCCATCGATCTGAATGCTGCTTCCGCCCCGGAGCAATTAGATATGTTTGGCAATGTATCCGTTGTTGATAAAAAGGAGCGCTTGGAGTCTGTTGTGGAAGAGATTCACAGACGCTTCGGCAAAAACTCGATCCTGCCTGCAACAATCAGTCGGAGCCTTCCGAAGCTGCCTACGGATCGGGAAGTTGAAATCAGAATGCCCACCGGCATGTTGAGTTAGGA
>CAKTKV010000156.1 GCA_934572355.1 uncultured Oscillospiraceae bacterium | reverse complement strand
CTGACCGGTACAGCGAACTGCACCTACGGCGAGGGGCTCGGCGTGAGCGGCTGGGTCATTGACGATAACCGCTGCGCGAACAGCATCATCCTTGTCACGCTGACAGCGTTCTCAATATTCTGCGCCGTGAAGTCAGACAAGCCGTTTATTAATATTGCCGTCCCTGTTGTTTCGGCGATCGTGCTCATCGCAAACGGCACGATGACCTGCTATATGTCGATCTTTGTGATCTTCATCGGCTTTGCCGTGTTCCTTCTGCTTGAGAAAAAAATACGCGGCTGCAATCTCAACCGGCTTGCGGTGATAGTTCTGGTCGCGGTCGCAATCGCGTCGGCGGCAGCATACCCGCTTACGCCGAAATATAAAATAAAGCAGACCCAGAGTGACTTTGCCGAGCTTACACAGGATGATTTCGACGAGGGCATCGGCGCGCTTGGCTACGATCTGGATTCTATGAGCAATGAGGAGAAGCTCTCGAACCCGGAGATACACACTGCGCTTGAGGATTACTACTGGAAGTGCCTGTGGATCATCACACCGAACATGTTCGAGCGTTTCAACATAGACGAGATCATGCTCAAGTACGATCTTACGACCGACGCCGCAACGCTTATCGACACGCGCACGATAAAGAACGCCTATGCTTCCTTGATGTGGGATCACAGTGATACGCTGACTAAGCTCTTCGGCATCGACGTTTCGGATATATGGCTCACGGGCGGGATGGATCTCGAAAACGACTGGCCCGCGATACGGTACTATTACGGCTATGTGGGCTTTGCGGTCTATGCGGCGTTTATTCTGTACTTCGTGTACCTGATAATTCGGCGGCTGCGCGGTGATTTCAAGGGCTCATTCACAGCGGATAACTTTATCCTGCTCGTCACCTTTGCGCTCCTGATAGGCCTCGCGCAGTATTCCGGCGCGGTGCTCAGGCGCCCGAATGTCTCGATATACCTCGCGCTCGTCCTCGGCCTGATACACTATCAGACGGCGGTGAACCCCGGCAGCAGGATCACGAGTTGGAGAGGTGAATGGATATGAAGCTGAGCATAATCGTGCCGGTATACAAGGTGGAAGAGTACCTCGGCGAATGTGTCGACTCGCTGTTGTCGCAGACGATAGACGACTATGAGATCATCCTCGTGGACGACGGCTCGCCTGATAATTCCGGGAAGATCGCCGACGAATACGCCGCGGCAAACCCGGATATGATACGCGTCCTGCACATCGATAATGGCGGACAGGGGAGAGCCAGAAACTTTGCGCTCGATATTGCCAAGGGCGATTTCATCGGCTTTGTCGACAGTGACGATTGGGTGACGCATGACATGTATGAGAAGATGTACACATGCACCACTGAGACAGGGGCGGACGTAGTCGTCTGCGATTTTATGGAGCGCTTTGCCGATGGACGTGAGAGCGTGCTCCCGGCTTCGCTTCAGGACAATTGGCTTGGCTCGGCAGGGTCGTCCTGCAATAAGATATTCCGGCGCTCACTTATTGGGGAGCTGCGCTTCCCGGTTGGACTGTGGTATGAGGATTTCTACTTCTCGGCGGTAATGCTGCTGCGCTCGAAGCATACGGAGTTTATCGCAGAGCCGCTGTATATCTACCGCCGCGGTCAGGAGTCCACAATGCACAACAACAACGCTGCGAAGAACCTCGATATGCTGACGATCATGGATATGCTGGAAAAGCAAATGGTACCGGTGGGGTATAAGGATGATTTTGAGTTCTTCCTTGTGAACCATGTGCTGCTTGATTCGATAAGCAGGCTTGCAAAGCAGGATGCGCCCGACCGCAAAGGGGTCATCGGCAAGCTGCGCGGCTACGTACAGACGAAGATACCAAAGCTTTCCGAATGCAGCAGCTACAAAAAGGAGTGCCGCAACCGCCGAACGATCATGTGGATGAACTACCACGGGTTCGAGGATGCGGGACAGCTTGTCCTTAAAGTAAATCAGAGGCTGCACGGCAAATAAGATTAACCCTCGGCAGAAATGCTCTGCCGAGGGTTTTGACTATATATGCCTATACCTTTTTTATTTTGAGCCGGTTATTGAGCTTCATGATAATATGCACCGCAAGATACTGCCGGTGCATAAGGAGCGCTGTTAATAGCTTGTGCTTGCGGCTCATCGTGCGCACATAGGGGTTTGATGCGTAATTGGAGAACTTCCCAAGGAAATCCTCACGCAGCCTGTCCTGCGCGCCGCTGTGCCTGTCGGCAAGGTTCACTCTTACAGATGCGGTCAGAAACTCGTGGTGAAACGCCATGTATTCCAGCACGGCGGCCAGCTCCTTACCGCGCCCGAGACCGTTATAAAAGTCTATCAGATCATCGACAGCAGGAATTATTTCAAGGTTGCGTTCCGCGTTTTTGCTGTTCGTTACCGAACCGGAGCGCTGTAAATATCTGTGCCACGCCTTTGGGACGTACGCGATCTTATCCGTAAAAGCGTAGAGCTTGAGAAGCGTGCGGAAATCCTCGAACCATACTCTTGAGGGGAAGCGTATCTCGTTATCGGTATAAATACTTTTCCTGCAAATGCTTCCGCCGCATATCGGGTTTTCAAGGAGCAGCTCTGGAAAGTCATTAAGGTTAATGTTCTCTGTCCTGCTGCACCCGCGGTAATAGCTTATTTCACCGCCGTCCACATTCACGGCGATAGAGTCGAAAATGAGTATATCAAAAGAACCGTCAAGAGTCTCAAGCATATCGCCCATCGCGCCGGGGGCAAGATAGTCGTCACTGTCGATGAAGTAGAGATATTCGCCCTGCGCTTCATCAATGCCGACGTTCCGCGCGTGCCCCTGCCCCATGTTCTCGGTCGTGATAAGGCGAATAAGCTGTGGATAGTGGTTTACATAATCTTGGACGATCGCTGGCGAGGAATCGGTCGAACCGTCATTGACGGTGATGATCTCATATTCCGGTTCTTCCCCGCGTAAGATAGCTTCTGCCGCGGGAGGGATGAGCGAATCGAGACATTTGGCAACGTAGTCTTCTACATTATAGACCGGGATGATTACACTGAGCCGTATCATTTCTGTGCTCCTTTCCGCGCGTTGTTCAGACGCAGCAGTGCCCCCGCCTCGCCGTATCTTTCGTGCATGAAAAGTGAACACAGCAGCTTGTGCTTCGGCGGCATGGCACGGATATATGGGTTGTCCTTATATTTGGGGCACTTGGTGAGGAAATCCTCGCGCAGTATTTTGAGCAGGGGATGACGGCTGTCAGCCGGGCATATCCTTGCCGAAGCAGTGAGAAATTCGTTATAGAAGCGGATATACTCCAGCTCGTTTTTATAGCGCTCATACAGGCCGCGCGCCTTATAGAACTCCGTGAGATCGTCAACGGCGTCGATTATCTCGATGTTCCTGTCGAGC
>CAKTKV010000155.1 GCA_934572355.1 uncultured Oscillospiraceae bacterium | reverse complement strand
GAGGCGATCAGGCAGGGGCAGCTCGCGCAGATAAGCCGCCGCATGTATAACGTCTTTGAGGACGTTGACGACCGCCGTATGCGCACCGTTGCGGATATAAAGAGCACGCTGCTCGACCACGGTGCGCTCGGCGCGGTGATGACCGGCACGGGCTCTGCGGTATTCGGCGTGTTCGAACCGGATAGGGACGTCTCTGCCGTGCGCGATAAGCTGCGCGCGGAGTACGGCTTCTGCGAAAGCGCCGCCTGCGTCGGCGCGCTGTGAAAAAGTTGGTTTAGATAAGAAAAAAACCGTCAATACTGTATGTATCATTACATACGGTAAGGCGGTTTTTCTATGGATAAGAGCAGGTTTTTGAGGATATGGGAAATTTCGGCGCTCGTTTCACTGTGCGTGTGCCTGTGCGCGGCGGTCTGGGCGCAGGGGCGCAGCAGCGCCATCAGCGCCGACCTTGTGCGCCTGCATGTGCTCGCCGTCTCGGACGACGCTTATGAGCAGGCTCTCAAGCTGCGCGTGCGCGACGCCGTGCTTGAATATATCACGCCCCGGCTCGACGGCTCCGAAAGCCCCGCCGACGCCCGCGCGGTGCTGAGCCGCGAGCTTGACGGCATAGGCCGCGCCGCGGCCTCCGCGGCGGAGGGACGGCAGGTCACCGTCAGCCTCGGCACGGAGCTTTACCCCAGCCGCGAATATGAGGGCTTCACGCTCCCGGCGGGGAGGTATGAATCCCTGCGCGTTGTGCTCGGCGAGGGCGAGGGGCACAACTGGTGGTGCATCGTGTTCCCGCCGGTGTGCCTGTCGGCGGTGCAGTCCGAGCAGGTGGAGGAAGCAATGAGCGTCGAGGACTATGCCCTCATAACCCGGCAGGACGGCTATGAGCTGCGCTTTCGCACGGTCGAGCTGTGGGGCGAGCTGCTCGAAAAGCTGGAGGAACACGGCTGGATCGCCGCCGGGGACGAATAGTCTCAGCCGCGCCGCGGCGGATCGCCGCAGAACCTGACGGCCTTGCTCTTCTGCTGCTTACCCGGCATGAGCCCTGCGGGAGCCTTGGGCTTTGCGCGCCCCGCGCTCACGCGCTTCCAGACCTCCTCAAAGCCCTGGAGCTCAGAGGAAAAGTTTTTGTCCATTATATCATCTCCATATATTTTTCTCCGCCCTATTATATGCTTGCTCTTGCAAAGCGGCTAAAGTTATGCGATAATTACGGCAAAGAGAACACTCCATATTAACTCTTAGGAGAGATGAAAATGCCGAGATTTTTCATGGCCGGCACCAATATTCTGGGCGGCATGGCGATAATGAAGGGTCGGGACGCCGAGCATGTTCGTGTGCTGCGCTTGCGTCCGGGCGAGGATATGATAATCTGCGACGGGCAGGGCACGGACTATAAGTGCCGCCTTGTCAGCGCGGATAAAGAGCAGGTCGAGGCCGAGGTCATCGAGGTCGTCCCCTGCCCGGCGGAGCCGAGCGTCAAGGTGACTGTGCTCTGCGGCCTGCCGAAGGGCGACAAGACCGATTATATCATCCAGAAGTGCGTCGAAGCCGGCGCGTATGAGATCATGTTCTTTAACAGCGAGCGCTGCGTTGCAAAGCCTGATAAGCCCGAGAAGAAGCTTGAGCGCTGGCAGCGCATCGCAGAGGAGGCGGCGAAGCAGTCCGGCCGCGGCATCATCCCGCAGGTGAGCTGGGCGGGGGACTTCACTGCCATGCTCGATATCGCGGTGAAGAAGGATCTCGGCCTGTTCATGTATGAGACGGGCGAGCGCGAGAAGCTGGACGATGTCCTCTCCGCGAATAAGAGCATCGCGACCGCCGCTATCATCACCGGTCCCGAAGGAGGCTTCGCACAGTTTGAGGCCGACCTTGCGCGCGTCTGCAAGCTGCATATCTGCTCAATGGGTGAGCGCATCCTTCGCTGCGAGACCGCGCCTGTCGTTGCGCTGACCGCCGCGATGTACGCCACCGGGAACCTGAGCTGAAAAATTAAACGCTGAAAAAAGGTCGGAGCCTGCGCCGGTGACGCGCAGGCTCCGAAGATTAAAGACATGAATATTTTTAACTATATAATGTTTGCCCTTTCGTTGGCGGTGAGCATAACTGCCGCCGTGTGCATGCTGCGCCGCCCAGCGGCGGCGGTGCCGACGAGCGGGCAAAGCCAAAATACATACCGCCTGCTCCTGTTGCTGATCCTCATCGCGGGCATTGCGCTGCGCGTGTGGGACTTCGGAGGAACACCCGGCGGCGTGAATCAGGACGGGGCGATGGCCGCGGTAGACGCCAAGGCTCTCGCCGATTACGGCACTGACCGCTTCGGCACATGGCTGCCCTGCCATCTGTACGCCTGGGGCTACGGGCAGATGAGCAGCCTCATGTCATATCTGATCGCGCCGTTTGTGAAGCTCTTCGGCCTGAGCGTCGTGACGATGCGCATCCCGTCCCTGCTGTGCAGCATTGCCGGGGGCGTGTTCTTCTGGCTCTTCATGCGCGATGTTTTCGGCGAGCGCGCCGGGCTCATCGCGGCGCTGCTCGTGGCGATAAACCCGTGGCACTTGCTTCAGAGCCGCTGGGCGCTCGACTGCAATCTTCTGCCACATTTCTTTGTGGGCGGACTGTATTTTCTCAACCGCGGACTTATGGAGAAAAAGCGCTTTCTGTACATATCCATGCTCTTCTTAGGCCTGTGCATGTATTGCTACGGCATCGCGATCTATACTATCCCGCTGTTTCTCGTCGCGGTCTGCGCGTTCTATATGGTAAAGAAGCGCGTCACGCCCCGAGACGCGGCTGTCTGTGCCCTTGTATATCTGCTCATAGCGTGGCCGTTCATCCTCACAATGGCTGTGAACTTCTTCGGCTGGGACACGATAGAGCTGCCCTTCGTCACAATCCAGCACTTTACTGCCAGCAGCCGTGCGGGGGATATCCTCTTCTTCTCGGATGAGCCCTTTGCGCAGCTTTTAGCCAATTTCAAAAGCCTGATGAAGGTCACGCTTCTGCAAAGGAAAGACCTTGCGTGGAACGATATGGAAGGCTTCGGCACGGTGTATCTTTTCTCCATGCCCTTTGCGGCGCTCGGTCTGTTTGGCTTTTTTAAGGAAAAGAAGGCCGATAACAAATGGCTTGCGCTGTTTGCTGTGCTGACCGGGATATGGGTCGGGCTCATGACAAACGGCGTGAACGTCAACCGCATCAATATTATATATTACGCGGAGCTGATGTTCATCGCGCTCGGGATATATTACGCTGTCACGGCGCTGCCGAAGCTCACGATCCCGACAACCTGCGCGCTACTGCTTTCGGGTGCGCTTATGACGGGCACGTATTTCGGCATTTACGCCGAGAGCTTGAAGCACGATTTCTTCTGGGGACTGGGAGACGCGATATCAGCGGCGGAGGACAGCGGAGCC
>CAKTKV010000154.1 GCA_934572355.1 uncultured Oscillospiraceae bacterium | reverse complement strand
GCGATCTTATAGCCGTTGAGGTGCAGGATCGGGAGCACCGCGCCGTCGGTCTTGGCGTTGATGAACTTGTTGAGGTGCCATGAGGTAGCAAGCGGGCCGGTCTCGGCCTCGCCGTCGCCCACGACGCATGCGGCGATCAGGCCGGGGTTATCGGTGACGGCACCGAAGGAGTGCGCGAGCGAATAGCCAAGCTCACCGCCCTCGTTGATGGAGCCCGGAGTCTCGGGCGCGACATGGGACGGGATGCCGCCGGGGAAGGAGAACTGCTTGAAGAGCTTCTGCATGCCCTCCTTGTCGCGGGAGATGTTGGGGTAGACCTCCTGATAGCTGCCGTCGAGCCAGTCCTGCGCGACCATGGCGTTGCCGCCGTGACCCGGGCCGGAGACATAGATCATGTCGAGGTCATATTTCTTTATAACGCGGTTGAGGTGAGTGTAAATGAAGTTCTGGCCGGGAACGGTGCCCCAGTGGCCGACGATCTTTTTCTTGATGCTCTCCTCGGTGAGCGGCTTCTGGAGAAGCGGATCATCCAGCAGATAGAGCTGGCAGGCCGACAGGTAGTTTGCGGCGCGCCAATACGCGTCCATGGTGGCAAGCTCCTGTTCAGTCGCCGGGGCGGTTTTTCTTTCGTCCATTACTGTACCTCCTTAAAAATTTTATGGGAAGCGATGCGCATAGGGCAAATCTTTTCATATTATTTTTCGGCGGCGGCTGGAGATTATACATCTCAGCCAGCTCCCGGCACATGAAAAGCGGCGGTGATACGGAAACTGCCCCACGCGAGCACATAATATCAAGAAATGCCGCCCGATTCAATTGGCAGTATCACAGAATGCGCGCGGCGGCGGAAAACAAATTTCCATATTGTTTATGCTTTTTGACTAAACGGGCGGCGCAAATATGTTGCATATAACTAAAAATGGCTCTCATTCCTTTTTGGTGGGTGGCCGTAAAACAGTTAATGGAGCGTGTCGTTACCGATACGCTCCATTTTTCATACCAATATGCTATGTGACGAGGTACATGCCCTTGGCTCTCCCTCTGGGAGAGCTGTCAGCCGCAAGGCTGACTGAGAGGGGAAAAGCGGTATGCCGCTGCCTGTGGCAGATGAAGGCATGCCGCTTTTTCCGCAGCCGCAGGGTTTGCGGGACTCAGCGAATGCAGGCTCGCAAACCCTTACGCGGCAAGGTGGGAAAAACGCCTTTTTTCAATAATAAGACCAATTTGCTTTCCCTCTCCGGCCTCGCGGAGTTCGGCCACCTCTCCCAAAGTGAGAGGCAAGGGATGCTCGCACGATATTAACCATCTAATGCACCCAGACCCTTTGTGCGAGGAGAGCCACTATATTTCAGTCCGCCTTATTCTGCATCGATGCAAATTCCATTGCCATTTTCATGCTGTGCTCGAAGCGCTCCGCCGGGATGAGCGCGATGCCCGATTCGTCGCTGAGGACGATAAGGCGCGTGCCGCCGGTAAGTCCGAATTTATCCCGCGCATCCTTGGGTATGACGATCTGCCCGCGGTCGCTCACCGTGACAGAGCCCCATATGTTCTTGCCCTTCGGCGCAGGCGGGATATCGCCGATGCCGTCGGCGGTCTCGGTCTTGATGAGGCTGTCGATCGTCACGCCGTAGACGGCGGCGAGCAGGCTGCACTTTTCGATGTCCGGCACAGTCGCGCCGGTCTCCCACTTGGCATACGCCTGACGGGAGATGTTTATTTTTTCCGCAATCTCCTCCTGCGAGTAGCCGTGGATGTTGCGGAGGATCACAAGGTTTTCCTTGAGCATGTGTTACCGTCCTTTACAGATCGATTTTTTCAAAGCTCCGGCAAGCCCGCTTGAACGAGAGCCATGTGATGAGCGCGTAGGCGATGATGCCGAGAGCGAGCAGCGACAGCTGAAGCGGCAGGAAGTCCGTTCCGAAAGCGTTCAGCGCCTCAAGGCCGGGGAAGTGGTGGAGCGCCTCGCCGAGGCCGACGCATATAAACGACACGACAATATACGCGACGAAGGGGCAGCTGAACTTATACGCGGTCTTGAAAAAGCCGCCGACGAAAATCGCGTTGAAGAGCGCGAAGATGAGAAACGCCATGCCAAGGGCGAAGGGGTTCGCGTTCATCAGCGCGTTCGACCGGTACACCGCGGAGCCTGAGAGCAGTGTCATTCTTATTATAACAGCAATGCCCATGACAAGCAACGAGCACAGCTCAATAAAACACACAAAGAAGTATTTGCCCTTTACAACATCGCGCTTGGCGAAAGGCAGCAGGGCGGAAAAGAGAATGTCGTTTGCTTCCCGCGCGTTCTGAAAGCTCTGGAATATGCCGAGCGTGACGAAAAACACGCCGCACAGGATGGGATAGCCCGGCACGAAGAACATCAGCCCGAAGGCAATGAACAAGTAAGAGAGCGCGGAGGCGCTGAGCCGAAGCTCCTTTATCATGATTTCACGCATTGTTCCCGCTCCTTTCCATGCGCAGTATGGTCTCCTCTATAGTCTCGCCGTTCTCGGAAAAGCGGCTGACAAATTCAGCCTTAGGCAGTGCCGCGACTATCTCGCCCTTGGATATGTAGACGATGTCGTCCGCGCACTTCTCGATGTCGGAAATAATATGCGTCGAGAAGAACACCGCGACGCCGTGGCTCTTGAGCTCCGCGAACAGGCCGAGCAGCTCGTCTCTCGAAAACGGGTCAAGCCCGCTTGTCGGCTCGTCGAGGATCAGCACCTTGGCGTTGTGCGAGAGCGCGATGAGGAGATTATACTTGACCCTCATGCCCTCGGACATCTCAAGCGCAGTCTTGTTTTCATCGAGCGCAAAGAGCGCGAGGTACCGGCGGTAGGCGTCTTCGTCCCAGGTGTCGTAGCAGCGCTTCACGACCGCGACGACATCACGGAGCTTCTTTCGCGGGTACCAGTTGACCGCACCGGTGGAGTAGCCGATGAGCTTCTTGATCTCGTTTTCGTTTTCCGCAATGGACTTGCCGAAATAGAAAATTTCGCCGCTGTCCGGGTGGACAAGGTTCAGCATGGATTTTATCGTTGTGGTTTTTCCGGCGCCGTTTCTGCCGATGAAGCCGGTTATTCTGCCCGCTTCGATGCTGAAGGATGCCTTCTTTAGTGCAAAGGCGGGGTAGGTCTTATTGAGGTCATGTACCTCCACGACGCTCATATTGTTTCCCTCCCAAAAGTTTTATTTGTATGAATTATGCAACCAAACGTGGCGGTTATCAACCAACCGCAGATAACAGATTTTGCGGAGTTTTGTTATGTTCGGTTGCGGGAGGTGCGGAACGCTGTGGACTGAGCGCAGGGAGTTATGAGTAGAATTTTTGCAGTGACAAACTGCGGTATGCTCCGCAGGGTGACTTTCTCGACGTGGAGAAAGTCACCAAAGACACGCACAGGGAGAGGGTGTTTCGACTCCCCCTCTCCCTGT
>CAKTKV010000153.1 GCA_934572355.1 uncultured Oscillospiraceae bacterium | reverse complement strand
TTCGACAATATTTTCTCTTCCTCGGTGTTAAGATTGTGCTAACAAGAACGGTGGACGTTCTTATTAAGCCACAGCCATAGAAAGGGAAAGAAGATATGAAATTTGACATTGCAGCGGCGGAACGGGCGCTTGAGCTCGTTGCACAGAACAACGGCGTGACCGTAGAAGAAGTAAGAGAAGAGATCGCCGCAGCGATAGGCCTCGTCTCCGTTCAGACGGCAGACGGCGACCACAGCGGCACTCCTCCCTCCCCGGAGAGCCTGATAGCATACGCAGCAGAAAAAACAATAAACCGGATCATGCAGCTTGCATGATCCGGTTTATTATCTCACGCCTGCGGCGGAGAAAACGCTCTGCGCCGCGGCGAAGGCGGCGTCGCTCCAAGGGTACGCGCAGTCGGTGCTGCCGGATTCATTGAGCAGCTCCTGTGCGTTATCCTGCGTAAGGGACTCACAGCTGGATGCAACAAGATCCATGCATTCGCCAAATATGGCAAGACTGTCCTCCGCTGCGTTGCTCTTCCATGTCTCGACCGCGGCGGCTATACCGTCGGCGTCAAGCGGGGTCTCCGCCGCCCAGTCGAGCAGCATTGCCGCACACTTTATGCCTCTGAGCGAGCAGCCGGACGAGCCGGGCTGAACATCGTTCACCGCATAGTCGAGCACGATGCCGAGGGCGGCAGCGGATTCCTCGTCGGCAGCCGTATCGGCTGTGCTCACAGGTGTTTCAACTGCCGGGGCGGCAGTCGCGGCCGCGGGAGTCGGGTCAATATACACGACCTCGCCCGTGCCCTCTCCGCCGCAGGCGCACAGCGCGAGCGCCATTGCAAGAACCAGAATAAAAGCAAATGTCTTTTTCATTTTATTGCCTCCTTGGGGATATGTGCCGCGGCTGGTTCAGTGATACCACCGGCGTGGGGAAAAATCAATATAATTTTTATTAAGAAAGCTTCTTCCGTCTGTAAACAAATTCCTTGTCGGATATCACAAAATTCCCGTGCCTTCTTTGGACAGGTTCTACATTTTGGGAGATTCTGAAAATATGCTTGCAATTTCCGCACACAGCCCTTATAATGACCGTCGAAAAGATTTTTAAGCTCGGTACAGAGAGACCGGCAAAATCGCTTATAGCTTACGGGTGCAGTGCGCCTGTGCTTTTGTGTGTCTTGCCGGATACCGGCAGGGCATTTATTTTTTGGCGAAAGGGGATACATCCATGAGGCAGAAGGCTCAGATAATGGACGAGGCCGCGCTCGGCAGAGCGCTGATGCGCATATCCCACGAGATCACCGAGAAAAACCGCGGGGTCGATAACGTCGTCCTCGTCGGTATACGCCGCCGCGGCGAACCGATCGCCTGCCGCATACGCGACAACATCAAGAAGATCGAGGGCGTCGAGCCGCCCTGCGGCAGCATCGACATCGGCTTCTACCGGGACGATCTCTCAACGCTTGCCGAGAGCCCGGTCATCCGCAAAGCGGAGCTGCCCTTCGACGTGAACGACAGGGACGTTGTTCTCTGCGATGATGTGCTCTACACCGGGCGCACGGCCAGAGCCGCCATCGAAGCGGTGTTCAGCTGCGGCCGCCCGCGCACGATACAGTTCGCGGTGCTGGTCGACAGGGGTCACCGGGAGCTGCCTATCCGCGCGGACTATGTCGGCAAGAACATCCCCACCTCGCACAGCGAGCTTATCGAGGTTCGCCTGCCGGAGTTCGACGGCGAGACGGGCGTGTACCTCATGGCGATCGACGATAACTAATTCAATACGGTAACACGCGGCTATGCCGCTGGTTATAAATAGGCCGCGCCGCATTTGCGGCAAAGCTACAGTTCAATTAAGAAATCTACTGAGAGAGGTAAATTGAATGAAAGACAAGAAAACCATTGACGGCCCCATTTTTGACGCGCGCGAGCTTGGCACTCCGCGCATGCTCATCCTCGGCCTGCAGCACATGTTCGCCATGTTCGGCGCGACCGTGCTCGTCCCCGCACTGACCGGACTTGACGTTGCCACCACGCTGCTGTTTGCCGGTCTCGGCACACTGCTGTTCCACCTTATCACCAAGGGCGAAGTTCCCGCATTCCTCGGCTCCTCCTTCGCTTACCTCGCAGGTTACTGGGCAATCGCTCCCAACGGCGAAGCCGAGCTGCTGCCCTACGCCTGCTTCGGCGTCGCAGTCTCCGGCCTTATGTATGTCATCCTCGCTGCAGTAATCAAGAGCGTCGGCGTGAAGAAGGTCATGCGCTTCTTCCCCCCGATCGTCACCGGCCCGATCATCATCGCCATCGGCCTGATCCTCTCCTCCTCCGCTATCAACAACTGCGAAGCCAACTGGCTCGTCGCGGTCGTCGCGATAGTCGTGGTCGTCGCATGCAACATGTGGGGCAAGGGCATGATAAAGATCATCCCCATCCTCATAGGCGTCCTCACCTCCTACGTTGTCTCCATGATCGTCGACCCCGCCTCCCGCGCAGTCGTTGCGCAGAAGGTCAGCGAGGCGGCATGGATCGGCCTCCCCGTCCACAAGGAAGCCACCGTATTCGGCCTGCTCTCCGGTAACTTCGATTCCGGCATGCTCGTCACTGCCTGCGTCACCATCGTTCCTCTCGCCATCGCGACCATGATGGAGCACGTCGGCGATATCTGCGCCATCTCCTCCACCGTCGGCAAAAACTACATCGTCGAGCCCGGCCTGAACCGCACCCTCATGGGCGACGGCCTTGCGACCACCCTCGCTTCCCTCTTCGGCGCACCCGCGAACACCACTTACGGCGAGAACACCGGCGTGCTCGCGCTCTCCAAGGTCTATGACCCGCGCGTCATCCGCCTCGCGGCGCTCTTCGCGATAATCCTCAGCTTCTGCCCGAAGTTCGCGGCCCTCGTCACCGCAATGCCCACCGCCACCATCGGCGGCGTGTCCATGATCCTCTACGGTATGATCTCCGCAGTCGGCGTGCGCAACGTCGTTGAGAACCGCGTCGACTTCACCAACACCCGCAACGTCATCATCGCGGCGCTGATCCTCGTGCTCGCGCTCGGTATCTCCAACAGCACCGCCGGCGCTGTGCACATCGGTTCGGTCAGCCTCTCCGGTCTCGCCGTCGCATCCCTCGTCGGCATCCTTGTCAACGCCATCCTCCCCGGCAAGGACTACGAGTTCGGCGTCGATATTCAGGGCGACACCTCCGTCAACTTCAAGGTCTGATAAATATAAAAGTAGTAGTGCGCACTGCAAAATGCAGCGCGCACTACTACTTCCTCCCGGCTAATTTCCCCGGGCTTGTACCGAAGCTCTCGCGGAAGGCGCGGTGAAACGCAGAGTAATCCGCAAAGCCGCTCTCGGAAGCCGCCTTGCCCGCGCTCACGCCCTCGCGGATGAGCCGCGCGGCGTTCATGAGCCGCTTCTGCCGTATATACGCATGCACCGTGCTGCCGGTCTGCGCCTTGAACAGGCGCATGAAATGATAGCGGCTGAGAAACACCCGCTC
>CAKTKV010000152.1 GCA_934572355.1 uncultured Oscillospiraceae bacterium | reverse complement strand
TTATACCTTTCAGGTGCTGACCTATACGGTGGATGTGTACCGGGACAAGAGTCCCGTGCAGCGCGACCCGTTCAAGCTGATGCTCTATGTAAGCTGCTTTCCGCAGCTTATCGCCGGGCCTATCGTGCAGTATTCCGACGTGGCGGTGATGCTCGACGAGCGCGAGAGCACGCTCGAGGGCTTCACCGAGGGCATGAAGCGCTTCGCCGTCGGCCTTTCAAAGAAAGTGCTGCTGGCAAACGTCTGCGGGCTCATCATCGAGGAGCTGCCTTCGGCCGCAGGAGCGAGTGGGATGTCCGTGCTCGGCGCGTGGTATATCTCCGTGCTCTATTCTCTCCAGCTCTATTTTGATTTCTCCGGCTACTCCGACATGGCGATCGGCATGGGCAGGATCTTTGGCTTTACCTACAAGGAAAACTTCAACTATCCGTACATATCGAAAAGCGCCTCCGAATTCTGGCGCAGGTGGCACATCTCGCTCGGCAGCTTTTTCCGCGACTATGTGTATATCCCGCTCGGCGGCAACCGGCGCGGCAGGGCGCGCACCGCTCTGAACCTCGCGATAGTCTGGGCGCTTACCGGACTATGGCACGGGGCGAGCTGGAACTTCGTCATATGGGGGCTGTATTACGGGGTGCTCATCATCCTCGAAAAGCTCGTGCTCACGGACTTCCATGAGAAGCTCCCCGGTGCGGTGCAGCACCTCGCGGCGCTGTTTCTCATCGTCGTCGGCTGGACGGTCTTCTACTATACGGACATGGGCTGCCTCGGAAAGCACCTCGGCGCGATGTTCGGCATAGGCGCCGATGGACTGAGCGACCCGGTCACGATGGCGGTCATACGCAAGTACACGGTGCTGCCGCTCATCGCCGCCGTCGCGAGCCTGCCGGTGCTGCCGCGGCTCAAGGCATGGCTTAAGAAGCACAAGAAGCTCGAGGGCGCAGCGGATATTGTCTCCCTCGTCTGCCTGACAGCGCTCATGCTGCTGTCGATGATATTCATCGTCGGGCAGAGCTATAATCCGTTCATTTACTTCCGTTTCTGAGAGCAGAGGGAATATGCGATGAAAAAAAGACTTGATTTCGTGGTTATATATTTCTGGCTTTTCCTGCTGCTGTGCGCCGGGCTCGGCACGCTGATATTCGCCGAGCGTGATGCGCGCGTATCCGAGAGCGAAAAGCGCATGCTGGCAGCTTTCCCCGACACCTCCGCCGAAAGCGTTTTCTCCGGCGAGTTCTCCTCGGGCTTTGAAAGCTTCCTGAGCGACGGGATATTCCTGCGCGACTCCGTCGCCGGGGCGAGCAAGGCCGCGCTCGGACTCTTCAGCGCCGCAAGCTATGAGGACACGATGCTCCTCAGCAGCATCTCCATGGCAGACGAGATAAGCGGCGGCGCGGCGGCGCAGGATACCGCCGCCCCGGCCGAGGGATCACCCGCGCAGGAGAGCGGGGATCAGAGCGCCGCGCAGGCTCCGGGCGCTGACGCATCCGGGGACTACGGCCTGTATATGCTGTGCCCGGACGGGAGCGAGGAGCAGCTCGCCGACGTCAGCGAGCTGCGCGTGGGCATGGTCGCGGACGTGCTCAATGAGTACAAAGGCGTTCTCCCGGAGGACGGGCAGGTGTTCTATTCCTGCATACCTGTGACGAGCTACAGGGACGTTGTGGTAAAAAGCGGTAAATACACCAGCTGGCACGAGAACTTTGAGGATGCGTTCAACAGCCTGCTCCTGCCGGGGGTACACATGGTCAGCGCGCCGAACGTGCTGAACGATCACCTGATGGACGAGCCGCTCTTCTTTCAGGCCGACCACCACTGGACGCCGCTTGCCGCCTACTATCTTATCGAACGGATGATGCAGACGCAGGGTGTACCTGTCGTGCCGTATGACGAGTACGACTATTTGGTGAGCGGCTTCTATAACATCCAGGGACTCGGCGACCCGATGGATCTGATGTATCCGCTGCTGCCCGCGCACGGGAATGTCATGCGCAGCGGAACAGAGGGCGAGGACGCGCCGATCATCGTCTATAACAATGAAAGCTACACGGCTTACCTCGCCGGCGGGAACCACGTGTGGACAAAATACACCACAGGCTTTGACACCGGCAGAAAAGCCCTCGTCATCGGTGACTCCTTCACCACGGCCTTCATACCGTACCTGATGCCATATTACGACGAGGTGCACCGCGCGGACCCGAGATATTACAACAGCGCTCTCAACGGCGGCACCGTTTCGGAGCTGATCGCCCAATACGGGATAGACGATGTCTATATCATCCTGTCCTACGACAACGGGATCGATTCCGATATGTCCTCAAAAACCTTGGAGTACCTTCTTTATGGCTGATAAGAAACAAAAAAGCGAACCGGAATTTATTCGCGGCACAGTGCTCGCGTCGATACTCCTGCTGCTGATCTTCATTGCGGCGGGTGTGGTATTCTCCCGCAATCCGGACGCAGTGAGGGGCGCGGCAGTGCGGACGCTCTCTTCCCTCGGGAACTTCTCCGCCGCGGCGGAGCTTGCCGGGGACATGGACGGCGATGAAGCGCGGGCGCAGAGCCTGTACCATGTCGCCGGAAAGATGCTCTCCGCCGGCAGCTTCGAAGAGGCTGCGGAGCTGTTCAAGTCCCTCGGCGAATATTCTGACAGCGCCGCAAAGTACCTCGAAGCGGAATACGTATACGCCGACGCTCTCTATAACGACGGAAGCTATGAGCGGGCCATGGAGGTCTTTTCCGCCGTGTCCGCCTACGGTGACGCCGCCGAAAGGCAGAAGGCCTGCGTATACGCGATGGCGGCGGAAGCATACGAAGGCGGCGAGTACCTGCGCGCAAGCTCTTTGTTTGCCGGGCTCTCAAGCTACGAGGACGCGCAGGAGCGCGCCTTTGACGCAGCGCTCAGGATAACGGGCGACGCTGACGCCGCCGCGGTCATCGTCAGCAGCGGCGGGCTCTCCGCCGAAGCGGCGGAAAAGGCGGCGGATATCGCGATGCTGCGCAGCTCCCTGCCGCTCGGGCGGCTTGCCGTGGGCAGCTATCACACGGTGTATATCCGCGATGACGGCACTGCCGCCGCCTGCGGAGATAACTCCGACGGGCGCTGCGACGTGTCCGGCTGGACAGAGCTTGTGCAGGTATGCGCCGGTGCGAAGCACACCGCCGCGCTGCGCGCGGACGGAACAGTCATCGCCGCGGGCGATAACAGCTATGGTCAGTGCAACGTGGACGATTGGCAGAACGTCATCGCCATTGCCGCCGGGGAATACGACACCTTGGCGCTGCTTGCGGACGGCAGCATCGTCTCCTGCGGCTGCCACGGTTATGAGACGCTCAAGGGCGCGGATCAGTATAAGCGCATCTTTGCCGGGTCTTACGGCGCGGCAGCCGTTAACTCTCTCGGGCAGCTCGTGTCATCGAACAGGTCGATAACGGCGGAGAATGGGCAGCTCCTGCTTGAGCTGCCCATCGGCACAGGCTGCCATGCGGCGCTCTATGCC
>CAKTKV010000151.1 GCA_934572355.1 uncultured Oscillospiraceae bacterium | reverse complement strand
CCGGATAAGATAGGCGAGCTGGAAACGGACGACATCATCCTTCTGCTCATTCTCTATCTCATGTACCGCGAGAGCGGCGACAGTGAATTACTAATAATAATGGGTGCGATGTTCTTACTATAAACGACGGGCTTGTGTGCTCTTGATAGACCTTTTCGCAGTGTCGCACTGCCGGTTGCTCCGCTGGGTGACTTTCTCAACGCGGAGAAAGTCACCAAAGACGCGCACAGGGAGAGGGTGTTTCCCCTAAAGGGACTAAGCCGCTGGGCGGCTGTCGCGACTTTTTATTTGAATGAACCCTCACCCGCAACGACAGAAGGGGGATCGCGATCCCCCTTCTGGAACCCCCTGAGGGTGGTGCAATGTTTGCCATTGCCGATGAACTTTCTTGCGAAAATTGACTTAGCACAAAAACGACTCTGGTTTGTTGAAGCTTTACCATCCCTTGGAGGGAATCAAAGGGGAACCGCGCACGGTTCCTCTTTGGCGGTTCAAGGGTGGGGTTTCAAAAGGGGCGGGGAAAACGCAATCCCCGCCCCTTTTGTGATTCTTTGCATACTTTCTGTTCATACAGAAAGTATGCCCGCGGAGCGCGTCGGCAGCGAAAGCATGCAGATAGCTCTAATATATAGTCATAAAAAGGCTCCCCTTGTTTTTCAAGGGGAGCTGTCAGCGAAGCTGACTGAGGGGATAAAGCCCCAATCGTTTATTGTGCTTTTTCCTGCGGAGAGGTATTGCTTTCTGCCGCCGTTTCGGCTTTATGCTCCTCGGCGTGGTGCTCGCGCAGATTGGGATTGTTCTTGAACACCTTGAGCCAGATACCGAGCGAGATAATGAACGCCGCGACGAGACATATTATCTTTACCGCCATGCTGTCCCCGGCCATGAGCACGGCCAGCAGTCCCAGCACCGCAGAGATGCCGTACAGCACCGCGACGACCTGCTTCTGGTTGAGCCCCATGGCAAGCAGCCGGTGGTGGAAGTGCCCCTTGTCGGCCTTGAACGGGCTCTGCCCGTGCAGTATCCTGCGGAAGAAGGCAAAGATCGTATCGGCCAGCGGCAGCGCCAGCGCCAGCAGCGGCACAAAGAAGGTGATGATCGCGTGCAGCTTGAATAGACCCATTATCGACGCCGTCGAAAGCACGAAGCCCAGAAGCTGCGAGCCGACATCGCCCATGAATATCTTGGCGGGGTTGAGATTATACGGCATGAAGCCGAGGCATGCGCCGGTGAGCGCGGCGAGGATAATGGATACCACCGGCTCCGAGACGAACAGCGACACGATGAGCATTGTCAGCGAGCTTATCGCCGACACGCCGACGGCAAGCCCGTCAAGCCCGTCAATGAGGTTGACGGCGTTCGTGCAGCCGACTATCCACAGCATCGTCAGCGGGATGGACAGCCACCCTATCTCGATATAGGTCTCCTCGGCGAAAATGTTCGGGTTTGAAATAACATCGAACACGAGCCCGCAGCGGATCGCAACGAGCGCCGCGACTATCTGCCCGGCGAGCTTTACCCAGGGGTTGAGACTGACGATATCGTCAACACCGCCCATGACGGCTATGATGACCGAGCCGACGAGGAGCCCCGTGACCTTTGTTGACATCGGCACGAAAAATATCAGCGAGAGCATGAAGCCGATGAATATCGCAAGCCCGCCCATGCGGGGGATGGGATGGTCGTGTACACGGCGGTTGTCCTTCGGCACATCGATCGCGCCGACCTTTTCGGCAAAGCGCTTGACCGGCGGCGTCATGACATAAGCGACCAGCAGCGACACGGCGAATGCCAGCAGCATCTTTATCCAATCAGCAAGACCAGGAAACATTAAAATTTATCTCCAGTTCGTTTTATTATCTTCAGAAGGGCTTCTCGACAAGGCCGACGCGCTTGTAGACCTTGCGCAGGGTCTTGGAGGCGACATAGCTCGCTCTGCGCGCGCCCTCGGTGTAGACGTCCTTGAGGTACGCCTTGTCGGCGATCATGCGCTCGGCCTCCTCACGAATGGGGCGCAGCGCCTCAATGACGGCTTCGCCGACCGCGGGCTTGAAGGCGCCGTAGCCCTGACCGTCAAACTCGCGCTCTATCTCGTCAAAGGTCTTGCCGGTGACGGAGGAATAGATGCTCATGAGGTTCGAGACGCCGGGCTTGTTCTGAAGATCATAGTGTACGCAGTGCTCGGTGTCGGAATCGGTCACGGCGCGCTTGAACTTGCGGGCGATCTCCTCGGGCTTATCCATGATGAACACGCAGCCCTGAGGATCGGACTTGCTCATCTTCGAGGTCGGCACACCGAGGCTCATGATCCTCGCGCCCACCTTTGGGATATAGGGCTCGGGTACCTTGAAGGTCTCGCCGTAGATATTGTTGAAGCGTATGGCGACATCGCGCGTCAGCTCGCAGTGCTGCTTCTGATCCTCGCCGACGGGGACATAATCCGGCTGATAGAGCAGGATATCCGCCGCCATGAGCGAGGGGTAGGTGAAGAGGCCGCCGTTAATATTGTCGGCGTTCTTCGCGCACTTGTCCTTGAACTGCGTCATGCGGCTCAGCTCGCCGAACATCGTATAGCAGTTGAGGATCCAGCCGAGCTCCGCATGCTCATGCACATGGCTCTGGATGAACAGGGTGTTCTTCTCCGGGTCAAGGCCGCAGGCAATGTACTGCGCAAGCTGCGTGACGGAGCGGCGGCGCAGCTCCGTGGGATTCTGGCGCACGGTCAGGCTGTGCAGGTCGGCCATGAAATAATAGCAGTTAAACTCATCGGCAAGCTCCGCCCAGTTCTTGACCGCGCCGAGGTAGTTGCCAAGGTGCAGGTCACCGGAGGGCTGGATGCCCGAAAGCATAGTTTTCTTTTCAGCGGTGTTGTTATCCACAATAATCTCCCATTCTGCCGTCCATATTTATCGCGCCGCAGCGGCGCTGTCTCCGGAACGATCGGCGGAGGCTCAGAAAAAGCCCAGTATGAGCGTCTATACATTGTATCAAAATAAGTTTGTCTTGACAACTGCCAATTTGCAAAATAATATAAGAAAAGTAAGCTGAATATATTTTGGCGCAGGAGGCACAAAATGAAAGACATGAAGTGGTTTGAGGATATGGAAAAGCGCATCCCCACGGGCGAGGTACGCACGCGTTTCGCCCCGTCCCCCACGGGGTACATGCACGTCGGCAATCTCCGTACCGCGCTCTATACCTATCTCATTGCCCGCCACAATAAGGGCAAGTTCATTCTCCGCATTGAGGACACGGATCAGGGGCGTCTCGTCGAGGGCGCTGTTGACGTTATATACAGGACTATGGAGCAGTGCCATCTTGAGCACGACGAAGGCCCGGACGTCGGCGGCCCCGTCGGCCCCTATGTACAGACCGAGCGCCGCGGGCTCTATAAGGAATATGCGGAGCTGCTCATGGAGCGCGGCCATGCCTACCGCTGCTTCTGCGAGAAGACGGCCTCCGAGGAGGACACCGGCGAATTTGACCGCGGGGACGATCCCTGCCGCTGCATGAGCCGCGATGAGTCTGTCCGTCTCGCG
>CAKTKV010000150.1 GCA_934572355.1 uncultured Oscillospiraceae bacterium | reverse complement strand
TCCTCCAACAGTGAGTTTACCGAAGCCATGCTTGCTCCCAATGAGCGCATCAAGACCGAGGAGCTCAAAGAGGGCGACCGTATCAAGGTCTATGTCGTCGAGGTCAGAAACTCCACCCGCGGCCCGCAGGTACTCATTTCCCGCACGCACCCCGGCCTTGTCAAGCGCCTATTCGAGCTTGAGGTCCCGGAGATATACGACGGTACCGTTGAGATAAAGTCCATCGCCCGCGAAGCCGGCAGCCGCACCAAGATGGCTGTGTGGTCGGCCGACCCGGACGTTGACCCGATAGGCTCCTGCGTCGGTCCTAAAGGCGGCCGTGTTGCGAGCATCGTAAACGAGCTTGGCGGAGAGAAGATCGATATCGTCAAGTACAGTGAGGTGCCTGAGGAGTACATCGCCGCGGCTCTCTCCCCGTCTGAGGTCGTCAGCGTCACCATGCTTGAGGACGGCAAGAGCTGCCGCGTCATAGTTCCCGATTCTCAGCTGTCCCTTGCCATCGGCAAGGAAGGCCAGAACGCGCGCCTTGCCGCAAAGCTCACCGGCTATAAGATAGACATCAAGCCCGAAAGCGAGAGCTGATAAATAAGTATTCAGAGAGTGCACATGGAGAGTAATGGGGCGATAGGACAGAGACAGTCGAATATGGAGCTGCTCCGGATCCTTGCTATGATGGGTGTTATCGCGCTGCACTATAACGGGCTCGGTGAAAGCGGCGGCTTCACGCAGGCGCAAAACGCGCTCAATCTCACGCTGCTGGAAATAAACGAGTGCCTTTGGGCATGGCCGGTCAATGCCTTCATTATGCTGTCTGGCTATTTTCTATACAGGCGAGAAAAAATCGATATTAAGAAACCGGTAATGCTTTTTGTGCAGCTTGTTGTGTTTCAAATGCTTGCCTATGCGCTGGATGTGCTTGGCGGACAGCGCGAATTTAAGCTCCGGGCGCTGCTGCTCTGTATTGTACCGGATAATTACTTTGTCGTTTTATACATTGCATTGTACCTGTTCTCGCCGTTTGTAAACCGCTTGTTCAACAGCTTGGATAAAAGAAGTAAGCTGCTGCTCGGGGCTATGATGTTTGTGGTCTTTTCTCTCTGGGCATATTCCGTTGATCTTCTGGAGATCCTGCTGGATCGGAGACTGAGGCAGTCAAGCCCGATTGCTTATGGCGGCGATGCCAGTGGATATACTATCGTTAATTTCCTGCTGTGCTATCTTATAGGCGCGCTGCTTGGCAGCGGTGAGCTTTCTATACGCAGGCCGCTCGCTGTGTTTTTGGGTGCTTCTGCGTTAAATTGTGTGTTGGGTCAGTTGATAGGTCCTTATCCTGCGGCTGCGTACAGTAATCCGCTTGTGATAATTCAGGCGGCGTCGCTCATAAGTGCGTTTGAAAAGCTGAATATCTCACGCAGCGGTGTGATCAACAGGCTTGCAGGCGCATCATTTACCGTATACCTTGCACACACGTTTTTCATAGAACTCTGCCAAGTAGAAAAGTTTGTTAACATGCATCCGCTGGTGATGCTTGCGCATATCACATTGTGTCAGATAGGAATATACATGGCTTGCTTTATCATTTATCTTGTCTATGACGCAGTGACGAAGCCGGCATTTAACAGACTATGGGAAAAAATAAATGCATTTGAAATTAGTGCAGGATCAATATCAACCTAAAAGGAGGCGGCAGTTGTGGAAAAGAAAATACCGATGAGGCAGTGCCTTGGCTGCCGCGAAATGAAACCCAAGCGCGAGCTTATACGTGTGGTGCGCTCACCCGAGGGCGAGATAAGTCTTGACTTCAAGGGTAAGGCTTCGGGGCGCGGAGCGTATGTGTGTCCGAAGCAGGAGTGCCTGAGGAAGGCGATAAAGACGAGGGCACTCGAGCGGGCGTTCTCGGCGCAGATACCGCAGGAGATCTACGCGCGGCTTGAACAGGAAATGGAGGCCGGCGATGGATGACAGAGCGATAGGACTGATAGGCCTGATGCGAAGGGCGGGCGCGATCGAGATAGGAGAGGATAACTCCGGTACCGCTGTCAGCGCAGGGAAGGCAAAGCTGCTGCTCACGGCGGCGGATGCTTCAGAAAACGCGCTCCGGCATGCCGAACGCTTCACGCAGGGGCGGCGGGTGATAACAGTTCCGCTGCACTATACGCGCGAGGAGCTTGGGAAGGCGCTTGGAATAGGCGGCTGCTCCATGGCGGCTGTCACGGATATCGGCTTTGCGAACGCCTTAATGAAAGCACTGAGCGAGCAGAAGCCGGACATGTACGCGCGAGCTGCCGAGACGATAGGACAGAGACAGGCAAAGGCGGCGCGCCGCAAAAAAGAGACTGCGGCCCTCAGGGGCGGCAGGAGGAATGACAAAAGGAGGACTGGTGCATGAGCATGATAAAGTACAGAATACATGAGGTGGCGAAGGATTTTAACGTCCCGTCCAAGGTGATATCGCAGATACTCACGGACTATATCGCACCGCCGAAAAATCACATGCAGGTCCTTGAGAATAACGAGCTGGATGTTATATTTGACTATATGACCCAGCATAATCAGGTTGCAAGCCTTCAGGACATCTTCAACGTCCCGCCGAAGGCCGAGACGAAGGAGACAAAGCCCAAGGCAGCGGAACAGGCAAAGACTGCTCCTGCCGCAAAGCCCGGCGATAAGCCCGCTGCAAAGCCGCAGGATAAGCCGGCTGCCCAGCCGAGCACAGCGACTCCGGAGCAGCCTGCGCCCGTTAAGAAGGATAAGCCGCACACCCCGCGTCAGGTCGCGGAGAAGCGCGTTGTCGACACCCGCGGCGGCGCTGCCGTCAACATCGAGAAGTACAACGAGAAGTTTGAGGATATGGCCGGCGCGAAGGCAAACAACAACAATCTGCGCCGCGGCAATAAGGAGAAGATCACCAGCAAATCCAAACAGCGTCCTCAGGCACAGCTTGCTTCCGCGAAGCGCCGTCAGGAAGAGCGCGACAAGATGAATAAGCTCCAGCTTGAGATCGCCAAAAAGCAGCAGCTCAAGGTCGAGATACCGGATGAGATCGCTGTGGGCGAGCTTGCCTCGCGCATGAAGAAGACCGCGTCCGAGGTCATAAAGCAGCTGTTCAAGATGGGCGTGTTCGCGTCTGTTTCCGATGTGATAGATTACGATACCGCAGCGCTCGTCGCGATGGAGCTTGGGTGCAAGGTCGAGAAGGAAGTTATCGTCACGGTCGAGGAGCGTCTTATCGACGACCATGAGGATAAGCCCGAGGATCTCGTTCCGCGCGCTCCCGTCGTCGTTGTCATGGGTCACGTTGACCACGGCAAGACCTCGCTGCTTGACTATATCCGCCACGCAAACGTTGTCTCCGGTGAGGCCGGCGGCATCACCCAGCACATCGGCGCATACACCGTTGACGTGAACGGCAGCCCCATTACTTTCCTTGATACCCCGGGTCACGAAGCCTTTACCTCCATGCGCGCCAGAGGCGCGATGGTCACCGATATCGCGATCCTCGTCGTCGCGGCGGACGACGGCATCATGCCGCAGACCGTTGAATCCATAAACCACGCGAAGGCCGCGAACATCCCGGTCGTCGTCGCGATAAACAAGATGGACGCCGTCGGCG
>CAKTKV010000149.1 GCA_934572355.1 uncultured Oscillospiraceae bacterium | reverse complement strand
GACAAAAAGACCGACGAGCTGACCGAGCTTCTGGATAAGCGCGACATGAAGGCGCTCCAGAAACGCATGGAGGAGCTCAACGAATTTGACGTCGCCGAATTTCTCTCCGAGATCGATGACACCAGAATGCCCATGGTGTTCCGATTGCTTTCCAAGGAGACCGCCGCCGAGGTTTTCGCGAACTTTGAAGCTCCCGAGCAGGAACGCATCATAAACTCCATCACCGACTCTGAGCTTGCAGGCATAGTCGAAGAGCTGTATGTCGACGATGCGGTCGACATGATGGAGGAAATGCCGGCAAACGTCGTGAAGCGTGTCATGCGCACGGCAAAGCCCGCGACGCGCAACCTGATAAACCAGTACCTCAACTATCCCGAAAACTCCGCGGGCAGCATAATGACCTCGGAGTACGTCGATCTGAAGAAGTACATGAATGTCAAGGAGTCCATCGCGCGTATACGCCGCATCGGTGAGGATAAGGAGACGATATACGTCTGCTTTGTCATTTCAGCCGACCGCAAGCTTGAGGGCATAGTTACGGTCAAGGATCTCCTGCTGTCGGATGACGACACGATAATAGAAGACCTCATGGACACGAACGTCATCTTCGCGTCCACCACCGAGGACCAGGAGAGCGTGTCCGAAAAGTTCTCCGACTACGACCTTATGGCGCTGCCGGTCGTGGACAAGGAAGGCCGCCTCGTCGGCATCGTCACCGTCGACGACGTCCTCGACGTCATGGAACAGGAGACGACCGAGGACTTCGAGATCATGGCCGGTATGACGCCGTCCGACAAGCCGTATTCGAGGTCGGGCATTATCGAGATGTGGAAGAACCGCATCCCGTGGCTGATGTTCCTCATGCTCTCGGCGACGTTCACGAGCATGATCCTCACAAGCTTTGAAAACCGCCTTGCCGTACAGGCCGGGCTTATCGCGTTCATCCCGATGCTTATGGGCACCGGCGGCAACTCCGGCGCTCAGGCCTCGACCGCCGTCATACGAAGCCTCTCCCTCGGCGACACCGAGCCGCGCGACGCGCTGCGCGTCGTGTGGAAGGAGCTGCGCGTGGCGCTGCTGTGCGGCGTGACCCTCGCGGCGGTGAACTTTATAAAGATGCTGCTGATCGACAGATTGCTGCTTGGCAACGCAAACGTGACAGTGCTGGTATCGGTCACGGTGAGTCTTTCGATAGTGTTCGTCGTCATGTTCGCGAAGGTCGTCGGCTCGATGCTGCCCATCGCAGCAGAGAAGATAGGCGTCGACCCCGCGGTCATGGCAAACCCGCTCATCTCGACGGTGACGGACGCCGTTTCCCTGCTTATCTACATTTACGTAGCGAAGCTTGTTCTGCATATATAAAAACAAAATCTTCTTTTCAGGTATACTATGGATTTTATTTCCCTGATCTCAAAAATGATAAGCTTCATCGCGCTGATGCTCGTTGGCTATGTCTGCGTGAAGAAGAACATTCTGGATAAGAACTTCTCCAAGGGGCTCAGCTTCCTTGTGATGAACGTTTTCCTCCCATGCACGATCCTCAACTCCGTCATCGCCAACCATCCGGACATCAGCGGCGCGCAGCTCATGCATGCCATCGCGATGCTCAGCCTTGCGATGCTGCTGCCGTATATATTCGCAGCCGCGGCGGCGCGGCTGTTCTGCCGGGGCGGAAAAAACGCGGCGGTGTTCGAGCTTTTGTGCAGCGTGATAAACACAATGTTTATCGGCCTTCCGATCCTTGAGAGCATGTTCGGCTCCATCGCCGTGCTCTACTGCGCGCTCAGCTGCCTTTCATATAATCTGCTGCTGTACACCTATGGCACATGGCGGCTCAGAGCCAGTCTTGACGGCGCGGATCATGCGCTTCACTTGAAAAGCGTTTTCACAGCGCCCTTCGTCGCAACGCTGATCGCACTGATTATCTTCGTTTTCGATGTCCCTGCACCGAGACTTGTGAGGGAGATCGTCTCCTCCGTTTCCGTCGCGACCGTTCCGTCGTCAATGATCGTCGTCGGCGCAACGCTCGGCAATGCCCGGCTTCTGGATGCGCTCAAGGAAAAGTCCGTGTATCTCATCAGTCTTGTGCGTCTCGTGCTTATTCCGGCCATCGTGCTGTTTGTATTGCGTTTTCTGACGGATGACCCTGTGCTGCTGGCAAACTGCGTCATTCTCGCGGCCTGCCCGAGCGCCGTTCTTGTGGCTATCCTTTCCCTGCAATACGGTACAGACGCCGTCTATGCCTCAAAGGGCATCCTTGTGACGACTGCGCTGAGCATGATCACCCTGCCCGTCTGGGCATATATTTTAGGATAGGAGCACTGCCATGCACGTACCGAGCGGCGCAAGCCAAACAATAGATATTCTCTCCTTCGCGGACGCGCTCGCCCTCTCTGGGTGCAGCGGTGAATATGACACCGGCCGGTGGATATACGTCCCGGACTTCTACACGGAATACCGATACATACTCGGCACACGCGGAGATAACCCTCTGATCTGCATCGGCATCAACCCCTCGACCGCGGAGCCCGACAACCTTGACAACACCCTCAAGTCCGTCGCCCGCATAGCTGACGGCAACGGCTTTGACAGCTGGATAATGTTCAATGTCTACGCCCAGCGAGCGACGCGCCCGGACGACATGGACAGGGAGCTGAACCGGCAGCTCCACGAGGAGAACATGGCGGCCTTCCGCTATATCCTCTCAAACGTCGCCCAAGGCATTTCCCCGGCAATATGGGCCGCGTGGGGGACGATCATCGAGAAGCGTCCCTACCTCCCCGTCTGCGTGCGCGACATGGTACGCATCGGCGAAGAGTTCGGCGCGCACTGGCTCTGCGCCGGTAAGTGCTCTGCAAAGGGACACCCGCATCATCCTCTGTACCTGCGCAAGGATGAGAAGACCGAAAGCTTTGATATCGAAAATTATTTGGAGAGCCTTAATTAGGTGACACGCTATGGACATACGCGAAGCGATAGAAAAATACCGTCCCTGCTGCGAGCAGGAGGCGCGCGACAAGGCCGTTATGCTCTCATTCATTGATTCTAACTCCGACGCCTTTGAGCGCTCGAACCTCATCGCGCACATGACGGCGTCCGCATGGGTCGTAAATCCCGCGCGGGACAAGGTGCTGATGGTGTACCACAAGATCTACGACTCATGGTCGTGGACGGGCGGGCATGCCGACGGCGAGCGCGACCTGCTTTCCGTCGCGCTGCGCGAGGTGCGCGAGGAGACGGGCGTAAAGTCCGCACGTCCCGTGACGGAGGATATCTATTCCCTCGAAGTACTCACAGTGGACGGGCACGAAAAACGCGGCGAGTACGTGCCGAGCCATCTGCACATGAACGTCACCTATCTTTTAGAGGCGGACGACCATGACGCGCTCACGGTCTGCGAGGCGGAGAACTCCGGCGTCGCGTGGTTCACGCTCGACGGCGCGCTCAAGGCTTCGACCGAGCCGTGGTTCGTCGAGAGGATATACAAAAAGCTCAATGCCGGACTTGCGCGGCTTTGAGCCGAAATACGACTAAACGCCGGCTGCGGAATGCAGCCGGTGTTTTTGTTATTATTGCTTATTCCCAGCGGAAGAAACGGATGGAAAGCACTGTGCAGAGCGCGGCAAGGCCAAGCATCACGCAGACCGGCAGCAGCATGCTACCCGTATC
>CAKTKV010000148.1 GCA_934572355.1 uncultured Oscillospiraceae bacterium | reverse complement strand
GTCTCCAAGAGCTTCCCCGGCATTGCAAGCTCCTACGCTATTCAGGCCGGCCGTGAGATACGCATCATGGTCAAGCCCGAAGAGGTCAGCGAGGATCAGATGGTCCTGCTTGCAAGGGACATCGCCAAGAAGATCGAGGATGAGCTTACTTATCCCGGTCAGATCAAGGTTCACGTCCTCCGCGAGACGAAGGCCGTCGACTACGCAAAGTAAATCAAGTTTAGCATAAAACAGGCGTCCGCCAAAGCGGACGCCTGTTTTTGCGTATTATCAAAGAACACCGTTCACGAAGTCCACAAGCCCGGCCTCGACCTCGTCGCGCAGCTCAAGCTCGTTGTGTATCTCGTGGCGGTAGCCGCTGTAGGCCTTGACGCTGACCTTGTTCCCGCTCTCGGCGAGCAGGTTCGCCACATGGTACAGCCCCTCGCCGTAGTTGCCGCAGGGGTCGCAGTCGCCGGAGATAAGATACACCGGCAGCGAGGAGGGCACCATCTCCGCCCACTCGCGGCGCTCGATGAAGCCGTACAGCTCCACCAGATCCCACACCAGCTCAAGCGTCACATCGAAGCCGTTGAACATGTCGCCCGCGTGGTCGGCTACGATATCGGGATTGCATGCGATCCAATCGGACGGGCCGTTGGGGTTTTCGATCCTCGCGGTCATATCGAGGAAGACCTTGCCGAACCAGTCGCCGACCGGCTGATACGGGTCAGCGGCAACGGCGGCCTTTATCGCCGGGTCGTGCAGCTCGATCTCGCAGCCCTTGAACTGCGACACAACGCCGCAGAGCATGAGTCCCTTGAGGTCGTCGCCATAGAGCGCGGCATAAGCGCGGCCAAGCATCGAGCCCCAGCTGTGGCCGAACACGAAGTACGGCAGCTCCGGGTAGTCCTTCACGGCGATGTCATGCAGCGCCTTCTCATCCTTGAGATAGGTCATGTACCCGCCGGAGTGCGGGTCGCCCATGGTGCCGCTGTCGTAGGCAGTCTTGCCGTGGCCGATGTGGTCGTCCGCGTAGACGACGAAGCCCGCAGCCTGGAATTTGCTTATCATGTGCAGATAGCGGCGGGAGTGCTCGCCGAAGCCGTGGATGAGCTGGATGACGGCTCTGGGCTTGCCGAGCGGAGTATAGGCCCATGCCTTGATAGTGTCGCGCCCGTTGGCGGAAGGGAAGCTGATCTCTCTTATTGACATGCTGGTTTCTCCTTGTGAAAATATTTTTCGTATTGGGTATTTATATAATATCATGTATCGCATGGAAAGAAAACAAAAAATCCGCGGTCTTGCAAAATCGGCAGGACTGCGGATCATTCTTCGTCTTTTACATATTCCATCACATCAGATACTTTGCAGTCAAGGATCCTGCAAAACATCTCTATCGTATGCGTGCTGACGCTCTCATTCCTTTTCAGGCGCGTTATCTGCGAGGGGCTTACGTGGTGCTTCTGTATCAGGGCGTACTGAGTCACGCCCTTTTTCTTCATTGTCTCCCACAAATTGTCATATTTTATCACAACATTCAAGCTCCCTCTGCACTTGAATATTAACCGAAAACTGCGGAAAGCGCAAGACCGCCATAAAAATAATATTCCTCTTGACAAACCTCAGCCTGCGCGGTACAATCCAGTCAAGCTTAATATATATGCTTCCTTCATCACCGGGTGGAGGGTAAAAGGCATCCGTGACTGAACCGTAGGTATTCCGGCGCAAGCTGGATAAGGTTCGGTCGCGGATGCCTTTTTTCGGGTAAGCACTGAGCAAATGACGGCATTCATTCAGCGCTTACTGTAAATATCTATCAAGTCAATACTAATTTTTAAGGAGGAAATCCCCAATGAAGATCAAGCCCTTTGCGGTAGAGGAATGGATGAACGAGTACGAGGTCGGCGCGAAGTATAACATCGCCGAGACCTGCGTTGACTCGGTGTCGCTCGACGAGCTGTTCGAGCTGACCGGGGAGGATAAGGAAGCCTTCCTGCGCGAGTTCTGCGCGCGGCGCCTGACCTACGGCGATATATACAGCCGCCCGGATTTCCTCGACGGCATCTGCGGCCTGTATAAGACCGTGAAGCCCGAGAACATCATCACCACCCACGGCGCGGCGGGCGCGAACCACCATGTGTTCTGCTCCCTCGTCTCCGAGGGCGACCGCGTCATCAGCATCATGCCGACCTATCAGCAGCTCTATTCTATCCCCGAGTCCATCGGCGCTGACCTTGCCGTCATGCACCTCAGGCAGGAGAACGGCTACCTTGTCGACCTTGACGAGCTGCGCGCCCTTGTCACCCCGGACACGAAGATGATCTGCATCAACAACCCCAATAACCCCACCGGCGCGCTCATGGGCAAGGAGCTTCTGGAAGAGATAGTTAAAATCGCCCGCAGTGTGGACGCGTACCTCCTCTGCGACGAGGTCTACCGCCACCTCACGCAGGAGGACGTCTGGAGCGAATCCGTCGCCGACCTTTATGAGAAGGGCATCTCCGTCAGCAGCATGTCCAAGGTGTTCTCGCTTGCCGGTCTGCGTCTCGGCTGGATCGCCACGCATGACGAGGCCGCGCTTGCCGCCTTCCGCTCCCACAGAGACTATGACCTCATAAGCTGCGGCATGTTCGATGAAGCCGTCGCCGCTATTGCGCTCGGGCACAAGGACAAGCTCATTGCGCGCAACACCGGCATCGTGCGCACGAACCTCGCCATTCTTGACGATTGGGTCAACTCCTCCGAGCACTTCTTCTATACCAAGCCGCAGGCGGGAACAACCGCGCTTGTCTATTACGATTTTGATATCCCGTCCTACGATTTCTGCACCCGTATGTACCATGAGACCGGCGCATTCGTCACGCCCGGCGACTGCTTCGAGCAGCCCCGCAGCATGCGCATCGGCTACGCCAGCGACACCGAAACTCTCAAGGCCGGCCTTGCCGCGATCTCTGAGTTTGCAGCGAAGCTCTGAGCAAAATAATTTGTCGGAAACACAGTAAAAGCTTGACACTCGGGCGCGCAGATGTTATTATACACCAGTATGCGCCCGTGCTCTCAGCACCGGGGTCATGCCGCTATTGCGGTAGCCTTTCCGCCCGCTGCCGGGACACAGGGTATAGTAACATTTTGAAAGGGGTATAACACCTATGATCACCAAAGAAGTCAAGACCCAGGTCATCGCTGACAATGCCACCCACGAGGGCGACACCGGTTCTCCCGAAGTCCAGATCGCTATCCTCTCCCAGCGCATCCGCGAGCTGACCGAGCACCTCAAGAATCATCCCAATGACGACCACAGCCGTCTGGGCATGTACAAGATGGTCGGTAAGCGCCGCCGTCTGCTGGACTACCTTGCCAAGAAGGATATCGAGCGCTACCGCGCAATCATTGCAAAGCTGGGCATCCGTAAGTAATCTTCAGCTCTGCGCACCGAGGTTTATGAAGTTTTTCACTGCAGAGAGACAAGTTAATATTGTCTCTCTGCTTTTTATTCAAAAAGAAAGCTAACGCTTTCTTTTTGAATAAAAAGCTTGCACTCCGCTCGCTGCCTCGCTTCGCTCGACACTCCCTCCGTGAGAAGTATTTTTTGCGAGGTACACGCCCCCGCAAAAAATATATCAGAATTATTTTTCGCCCTGCGGGGCGAAAAACTCTGCGAGGCTTGGGCGCAAGTTGCACCAACAATATAAACTATGTGCTTTCCGGTAGCTTAGTATTTGAAGAAGCGCCGCCGTGCGCGGCCTTTCTTCAAGTGCTAAGTGTC
>CAKTKV010000147.1 GCA_934572355.1 uncultured Oscillospiraceae bacterium | reverse complement strand
TTCCCTCCTTCATCCGGTGATGCGGTAAATTTCAAGTCCGGTCTCGGTGCTCAGCGGCTCTATGAGCTCCGCCGAGGCGTCCGGATCGTAGTATTCGTTTATGAATCTGATCGTGAGGACAATGTCGTCATCGATGATATAGACATTGTCCTTATCGACGATATCGCGGTAGGGGTTCACGACGCCGTAGTCCGCCATCGTATGCGCGACGATGGGGTTCTGCGCAAGCCAGCCGCCGATGATGACGATCCTGTCCCAATAGCCGTCGGGCGGGGTCTCAAAGGCGGAATATATGGCCTTGTCGAGCGGGTCTATCTTCGAGAGATACAGACAGTCGTTATCCGAAAGGAGCGTATCGACAGCCTGCTTGAGTTCGCTCTTATCCTCGATGACGCTGTGAGAGCCGAAGCGGTAGCTCGTGCGGCTGTACATATAGCTTGTGAACAGCGCGCAGAGAAGCAGCAGCACGGAGAGCACACGCTCCTTATCCAACAGCTCCCGTTTAAGCGTCCAGAGCAGGACGGTGATGACCGCCATGAAAAGCCCCATATCCACGCGGTCGACAAGATAGCGCCCGCGGCGGATGAGATAGAGATAGAAAACGCAGAACATGCCGAGTTCAAGAGCAAAGGTGAACCAGCCGCGCAGGTCATGCTCCCCGCAGGCAAGCCACAGGGCGAACACAATGAGCAGCAGGTACACGGCCTGATGGTCGAAGAAGCGCACCGTGCAGGTATCAAGCAGCTTGCCGAGACATTCGCCGAGGCTCGGCGCGGGCTTTGCCTCGCTCTTCGCGGCTGTTATGGCCTCTATGGTCTCCTTATTGAACAGGTCGGGCTCATAGAAGTTGCCGCTGCGCAGAAGCTCGACCGCCGTCTCGCTCAGGCCGAGACTCTCATACGCATCGGGCATTTCCTCATAGGCGGGGATGCCGTAGTCGGTCAGGGCGATGCGCGAATCGTCAAAGCGGCGGTAGGCGCCCCACTCGCCGCGGCTCCAGACAGCGCTGTCAAACGCATATAGCCCCGCGGCAATGACCAGCACGGCGGCAAAGGGCAGGGCATAGCGCGCGATCGCGGCGAGCTTTTTCTCGATCCCCTTGTCCGCAGGGACGCCCCAGATATACCTCAGACCGAGCACCGACATCAGCGCCGCGCAGGGCAGAAACTCCATGAAGCGCAGCATCGCGCCGAAGGTGACGAGCACCCCGCCGAGAATGACCGGGAGCGCGCGGCTGCCCTTCGCGCGAAACTCCATTGCGTGGAGCATCAGCGCAAGGCCGGCGATGGTGCAGACGGCGGCGGTCTTGGTATAGCTGATGGAGGTATAGCTGTCAACGCCGATGAGCACGAGCGCCATAACGGTCAGCGCCGCGCCCTGCCATGCGCGCAGACGCTCGAACATGATCCATGTGAGCGCGGTGAAGCCCGCGAAGAGCAGGGCATACTGAAGGATCGTGAACCATGGGAGCGTGTCGCCGAGCAGGTACAGACCCTTGAGCAGGGTCGTGAGCACATAATTCATATAAGGAATATGCGCGTCCTTGACGGCAGTCTGCCCGTCGACAAAGGCGGCGAGGGTCTGGTCGTCATTGCTCTCAAAGCCCGGCTGGATAAAGGCAAGAATGCAGGCGAGCACAAGGGCGTTGAGCAGCACCGCGCCGAGCAGGCGCAGCTTCGCACTGGCGTTCCATTTTTCTTTAAGAGTCATGTGTCCTCCTTTTTCCCCCTTTGCGGAGGCGGGAGCTTTACTTTGCCTGTTTCATTGAAAGGGAGATGCGGTGCTTCTTCTCGTCCACATCGAGCACGACGACCTTGACGATATCGCCGACGGCGACGGCCTCACTCGGGTGCTTGATGAACTTATCGCTGATCTGCGAGATGTGGACAAGGCCGTCCTGATGCACGCCGATATCGACGAACACGCCGAAGTCTATGACGTTGCGCACGGTGCCGGTCAGCACCATGCCGGGCTTGAGGTCCTTTATCTCAAGCACATCCTGACGCAGCAGCACGGGCGGCAGCTCATCGCGCGGGTCGCGCCCGGGCTTGAGAAGCTCGGAGGCGATATCACGCAGGGTCGGCTCGCCGACGCCGCACTCCTCAGCGGCTTTCGCGACGCCGTAGTTATCCAAGCGCTGCTTGAGGTCAGAGAGCTTCCCGGCCTTGACATCGGCCATGGTGTATCCGCACAGCTCAAGGAGCTTCGACGCGGCGTCATAGCTCTCTGGGTGGACGGCGGTGTTATCGAGCACCTGCTTGCTCTCCGGCACACGCAGGAAGCCCGCACACTGCTGGAAGGCCTTGGGGCCGAGCTTCGGGACTTTATTGATGGCCTTGCGGCTGGTGAAGATGCCGTTCTCCTCACGGTAGGCAACGATGTTCTTCGCGGTGGTCTTGGTAAGACCCGACACGCGCTGCAAAAGCGAGGGGGACGCGGTGTTTATATCCACGCCGACGGCGTTGACGCAGTCCTCGACGACGCCGGTGAGCGTCTCCTCAAGGCGCGCCTGCGGCATATCATGCTGGTACTGGCCGACGCCGATGGCCATGGGGTCTATCTTGACAAGCTCCGCGAGCGGATCCTGGAGCCTGCGCGCGATGGAGACGGCGGAGCGGAGATTGACGTCATAGTCCGGGAACTCCTCGGCAGCAAGCTTCGAGGCTGAGTAGACAGACGCCCCGGCTTCGTTGACTATCGCGTAGCTCAGGCTACCGCCGAGCTGGGAGATCATCTCGACCGCCATCTGCTCGGTCTCACGCGAGGCGGTGCCGTTGCCGATGGCGATATGCTCGACGCCGTGCTTGCGCACAAGGCCGGAGAGGATGCGGATGGCTTCGGCCTTTTTCCCGGCAGAGAAGGTCGGGTACACAACGGCGGTATCGAGAACCTTGCCCGTACCGTCGACGACGGCGACCTTGCAGCCGTTGCGGTAGCCGGGGTCGAGCCCCATCGTCACCTTGCCCTTGACGGGCGGCTGCATCAGCAGCGGGCGCAGGTTGAGAGCGAACATTTTTATCGCGCCCTCGCAGGCGGTATCGGTGAGGGCGGCGCGAGTCTCGCGCTCCATGGACGGCCAGATAAGGCGGTCATAAGCGTCGTCCGCGGCGGCGCGGACAAAGGCCATCGCGCGGCTGCCGGGCTTTATGACGGCGCGGCGCACGTTCTGGAGCGCAAGCTCCCGGTCGAGCCCGACGCTGACCTTGAGCTTGTCTTCCTTCTCGCCGCGGTTTATGGCGAGGATCTGGTGACCCTGAAGCTTCCCTATGCTCTGGCTGAAGTCATAATAGAGCCGGTAGACGCTGTCCTCCTCGGTCGCGGCCTCGGACTTGAGCACAGCCTTTGCGGAGATGAGGTTACGCAGTCTGCTGCGGATATCCGCGTTATCAGAGATCATCTCGGCGATGATATCCGACGCGCCGGCGAGCGCGTCCTCGACGGTCTCAACGCCCTTTTCGGGGTCTATGTATTCCTTGGCAAGCTCCTCAGGCTCGGGCAGGTCGCTGCCCTGCTCGAAGAGCGCGAGAGCGAGCGGTTCGAGTCCCTTCTCCTTAGCAACAGTCGCGCGCGTGCGGCGCTTGGGCTTATACGGGCGGTAGATATCCTCAAGGGCGGCGAGGGTCGCGGCCTCGTCGATGGCGTTCGAGAGCTCCTCGGTGAGCTTGCCCTGCTCCTCGATGGATTTCTTCACCGTGTCGCGCCGCTCCTGGAGCCCGCGCAGATACTCAAGGCGCTCGGCGAGAGTGCGCAGGGAGGTATCGTCCATCGCGCCGTGCAGTTCCTTGCGGTAGCGGGCGAT
>CAKTKV010000146.1 GCA_934572355.1 uncultured Oscillospiraceae bacterium | reverse complement strand
GCAAAAGGTTCAAGTAAATCATATTTATATATTACTCCCGTGGTATTGCCGATTTGTAAACATTGCGCCCGGACTATTGACATCGTCTGCCTAAATTCTTAAAATATGTTCATATTCAGAGCGCCGGGGTCTCTATCCGGCAAGGGGTGCAAAATGAGGGACAAGCTTCGCAATCTGTTTTCCGGACGTCAGGGCATGGACGAGCTGGCAAAGTTCCAGTTCTGGTTCGGTCTCGCAGGGTTTCTGATAGGCTGTTTCCTGCCCGGTTTTCTGGGCAGATTATTTATCTGGCTCGGTATCTTTTCGCTGATCTCCGCCTTTGTCCGCGCTTTCTCGCGGCAGCTCGACCGGCGCGAGATGGAAAACCGCGCGTACCTCGCCTATCTCGACCGCTGGAAGAACAAGTACGCCGCGTGGAAAGACCGCTTCTCCCAGCGCAAGAGCTACCGTTTCTTCAAATGCCCCGGCTGCGGCACATATATCCGCGTCCCGAAGGGCAAAGGCAAGATACACATAAAGTGCCGCTGCGGCTACACTCTCTACCGCAAGACCTGATTCGTTATAAAGATAAATCCCGGACGCTTAAGCGTCCGGGATTTTTTTGAACTCCGATGAAAGTCATGGTAAAGTTAAAAGTACCAAATACAAAACCGGAGGTATGAAGCATGGCAAACAAGATAGGTCCGCTTATAAAAGAAGCGCGCACGGAGGCGGGCTTTACTCAGGAGCAGCTCGCGAAGAAGATAAAGGAAATATCCGCGGCGGATATCAGCAAGGCCGAGCGCGGCGAGCTGGAGCTGACGCAGGCAGTTCTCAAGGACATTGCGAAGGCGACGGGCGTCACGCAGAGTTCGCTCATAAACGCGGCAAAGGAATCAACCTACAAGTCAAGTGCAAAATCTTCTACGACGAAGAAAAACACGAGCACAAAGACGAGCTCGGGCAGCAAGTCTGTAAAGGTCACAGCGTCTGAGCTGAAGCTGCTCGAACTGTACCGCGCCGCCGATTCCGACACAAAGAAGGCGGCGGTGAGTCTGCTCAAGGGTGAGACACCGGGCATGGCGGACATCATTGGGAAGCTCCTCGGCTCATCCTCAGGGAAGAATGACCTCCTCGGCACGCTGCTTGACGGGGCGAAGAACGCGCTCGGGAAGAAATAATTTTTTCAGCCGCGGCGTTCAGAGCTCGACTATCACAGTCTTGAGCCCCTGACGCTCGGCATAGACGATGGTGCTCATCGTGCCGCCGGGACGTCCGTCAAAGCAGGCAAGCAGCAGTGATGAACGGTCGACCATGTACCGGTTGCGCTGCATCATGCAGTCGTCAGTATAGCCGTATTGCAGGACGGTCACAGTATCGCAGCGGTCGAGAAGCTCGTTATATCTCAGCCGCTGCGCTTTCGTCCATTTATTGGGCTGGCTGCCGCAGGGCACTGCCGCTTCAAGCATGACATCGCCGTGCCGCTCGCGCAGGGCGATGATCGCTTCGGCAAAAAACGTGTCGCAGCCGATGGCCATACCGCAGATAAAGTGCCTGTAGCCGAGGTCATATATCGCCTCGATCCGCGCGGCGAGCTCAAGCTTCAGCTCCGCGCAGCGCGGATCGCTCTCGCGCGAGCCCCAAGGGAGCTTTGCGGGACGATGCCCCGTAAAACAGCAGGTCTTCTCTCTATCGTACACGCCTCTGCGCCTCCATCCGAAAAATTTCTTATACCATGATTGTACGCCATATTTCCCAGCTGCGCAAGAAAATTATTAAAAGGCTCTTGCAAAGCGGGAACGAGGGTGCTATACTAAGGCCGTCTTCAGGGCAGGGTGAAATTCCCGATCGGCGGTAAAGTCCGCGAGCCGCAAGGCTGACCCGGTGCAACTCCGGGACCGACAGTTACAGTCTGGATGAAAGAAGATGTCAGGCCGTCATTGTGAGCGCTCACAATGCGGTTTAACATATATTTTTTCTGTGCCTGAAGATTTCGATCTTCAGGTTTATTTTTTATTCCGGAGGTACATTATGGAAAACCTTAGCTTTGTGATCAGCTGCGTTCTGATAATCGCCGCGATATTCATCGTCGCAGTGCTGTTTGAAAAGTACGTCTGCCATGACAGGAAGAGCTTTTCGAGCACGCACTATATAAGCTACACGGCAATGTTCGCATGCATGTCGGGCGTACTGATGCTCATTGAGATACCGCTGTTCTTCGCGCCGGGCTTCTATAAGCTCGACCTGAGTGAGATGCCGGTGCTGATATGCACATTCTACCTCGGCCCTGTGGCGGGTGCCGCGACGGAGCTGCTGAAGGTCATCGTAAAGCTCCTGCTCAAAGGCACGACCACCGCTTACGTCGGCGACTTTGCAAACTTCGTCGTCGGCTGCACGTTCATCCTCCCGGCAAGCATAATCTACCACGCAAGGCCCGGCAAGAAGACCGCGCTCATCGGCATGGCCGTCGGCACGCTCATCATGACCGTGTTCGGCAGCGCCTTCAACGCGATTTATCTGCTGCCGAAGTTCTCGGAGCTGTTCGGCCTGCCGCTCGACACGATAGTCGGCATGGGCACGGCGGTGAACGGCGCGATAAACAGCGTCAGCACACTGGTGCTTTTCGCGGTCGTCCCGTTCAATCTGCTCAAGGGCATCGTTGTCTCGGCGCTGACCTTCCTGCTGTATAAGCGCATCTCCCCCATCCTGCACAGGAACGACGCCAAGCGCGTCAGCCGCCGCGGCGGTTCAGCACCCGCCGCAGACGCAGGATGCTCAAAATAAAATTCACAGCTTCGGTGAAATAGATTATCCCGATATAGGCGTACAGCGCATACACCGGCAGGAGCGTCCAGACGAGCACAAGCCCCAGTACCGCGTCAAGGATGTTGATGCCCATGCTCCACACCTGCTGCCCCAGACCCTTGAGGCAGCCGTCCACGGTCATGTCGGTATACATGACGGGGATAAGCGGCGCGAGAACGCGGATATAGGCTCCGGCCTCCGCGCTGTCATAGATCGCAAGGCCGAGGCTGTCGGCAAAGACGAACATAAACGCCGCGACAGCTCCGGAAAAGCCGAGGCTCAGGCGCAGCAGCGAGCGCGACGCGCGGTGTATGCCCTCCCCGTCTCCCTGCACCTGTGCCTCGGTAAGCTCCGGGACTATAAGCTCCGCAGCCGCGGCCATGATGCAGGACGGGAAAAAGATGATCGGCAGCACCATGCCCTGTATGACGCCGTAGCCCGAGAGCGCGCCGTCGGCAGAGTACCCGGCGGACTTCAGCCCGCGCGGGACAAGCAGGTGCTGTAGCGTGGAGAGCGCGCTTCTCGCGTAGGCCGACACCGCAAGCGGCACGGCGATGCGCAGCATGCGCGCGGTAAGTCCGCCCGACGGGGCAGGCTCCCCATAATGCCGGTGCCGGTCGGCAAGATAGACGATACCCATAAGAATAAGACTTATCACGTCCGCCGCCACTCTGCCGAGAGTGACGGCGGCGCAGCTTTTTTCGATGTCCCCGGCGGGGACGGCACTCAGGCACAGCGCGACAAGCGCAATGCCTATAAGCTGCTCGGCAAAATGGACGAGCGTCGGCTTCCAGACGCGGCCGCATGCGGTGAAGTACCCGGACACGGACGAGCACAGCGAGATGCATGGCATGCTTATTGCCGAGAGGCGGAGCGACATCACCGTGCGCGCGTCGCCGATCCAGAGGAAGCCTATGGGCTCTGCCAAAAGCCACATTATCGCGCCCGCCGCCGCGCCGAAAAACGACGCGTAGCCAAGGCAGCGGCGCATCGCGGAGCGGATGCCGCCGGGGTTTTCGAGCCC
>CAKTKV010000145.1 GCA_934572355.1 uncultured Oscillospiraceae bacterium | reverse complement strand
AGCATAACAGCGACTGTCGGGTGCAGGGAGAGGAAGGAGTTATAATACTCGCAGGCCTCCATGATGATGGTGTTGCCGTGGCCGACGCGGTGCCCGGCCTTGAGCAGCGGCAGCGTTCCGCCGATCATAACGGTCGGGTCCTTGTCCGCAGCCATCATGATGTGCGTGCACATCGAGGTCGTGGTCGTCTTGCCGTGGGTGCCGCAGATGCACAGGGCATTGTCATAGTCCTTGGATATCGCGCCCCAGGCCTGAGTGCGCTCGAACACCGGGATGCCCTTGGCGCGCGCGGCCTGTATCTCGGGGTTCTCATCGTGCACCGCCGCGGTACGCACGACAAATTCAACGTCGTCCGCAAGGTTCGCGGCATTGTGGCCGATGGCAACGGGGATGCCCTTCTTCCTGAGGTTCAGGACGTTGGAGCTTTCATTCATGTCGGAGCCGGTGATGCTAAGTCCCATGCCGTTGAGCACCTCAGCCAGCGAGGACATGGATACTCCGCCTATGCCTATGAGATGCCCCTTTCTGCCGGGGGAAAGAAAATTTTCAAATTCAGTCATATATGTCTCCAGATATGGTTTTATTCTGTCACAGAAATGGTATTGATACGCCGCGGAAAAAATGATAAAATCATTTGTGCAGTACTAATTATAATACGCGCGCGGGTTTCTTGCAAGTATATATTGCCCCGCCATTTTCCTATCAACGAACCGGAGAGAACATAATGGCAAACGTGACTCCGCCGAAATATGTAAGACAAATACTGTTTTCGCTCCAGTCCCGGGGCTTTGCCGCCTATCTTGTCGGCGGCTGCGTGAGGGATATCCTCCTCGGTGTGCGCCCGCAGGACTGGGATATCTGCACCTCGGCGCTGCCTGAGCAGGTGCTGGATATCTTCCCCGGCTCAAGGCCGACCGGGATAAAGCACGGCACCGTGACGGTCGTCATCGGCTCACGCAGCGCAGAGGTCACGACCTTCCGCTCCGAGGGCGACTATGCCGACCACCGCCATCCGAGCAGCGTCTCCTTCGTCGGCGACCTGACGACCGACCTTATGCGGCGCGATTTTACGATGAACGCGATGGCCGTCTCCGCCGACGGGCTTATCATCGACCCCTTCGGCGGCGCTGAAGATATCCGCCGCGGCTGCATCCGCTGCGTCGGCGCGCCCGAAAAGCGCTTCGATGAGGACGCACTGCGCATGCTTCGCGCCTTCCGCTTCTCCTCCCGCCTCGGCTTTGAGATAGAACCTGCGACCCTCGCGGCCATCGGGAAGAAAGCGCCCCTCGCCGCCGGACTCGCCGCCGAGCGGGTCAGTGCCGAGGTCGAGAAGATACTCCTCACCGCCCGGCCTGAGACGCTCAATACGGTGATCTCCCTCGGACTTATCGATAAGTACCTTGATCGACGCATCGCCCCGGCGGAAGAGCAGCTGCACCGTATCGCGGCGCTGCCGAAGAAGACGCTCGAGCGCTGGGCGGCGCTGTGCCGGATGCTCATCTTGGCAGGCGCGATAAGGAGCCCGGAGGAGTTTCTCACCGCGCTTCGGCTGGACAGCCGAAGCATCCGCTGCTGCAATGATGCGTGTGAAATGCTGGAGGATCCCGCACCGGGGAGCCCGCTTGAATGGAAGCGTCTCCTGCACCAGTACGGGGTCGACAGCGTAAGCTGCGCCGCGCGCTGCCATGACGCGCTCTGCGGCGGCAGCAGCTGCCGCGCGCTCAAAGCGGTCATCAAAAGCGGCGAGTGCTTTTCGATGAAGCAGCTTGCCGTCGACGGGGACGATCTCGCCGCGCTCGGCCTGAGAGGGCGCGAGCTTGGGGAAATGCTGAGCTTCCTGCTCGGCTACGTGATGGAGTACCCCGACAACAACCGGCGCGAGCTGCTGCTGAGCCTCGCGTCGGCATCGGAGGAATAGCTTATGGACAGCTGGGAAAATCTAAAAAGAGACTGCGCCGCCTGCCGCGGCTGCTCGCTGTGCGAGACGCGGCGGAATCTCGTCTTCGGCGTCGGCAATGAACAGGCGCAGATAATGCTCATCGGCGAAGGCCCCGGCGAACAGGAGGACAAGCAGGGCATACCCTTTGTCGGCCCCGCGGGTCACCTGCTGGACGATATGCTCCAGATGATCGACCTCGACCGGAGCAAGGTGTATATCGCGAACATCGTGAAATGCCGCCCGCCCGGGAACCGCGACCCGCTCGGCATCGAGCAGGACGCATGCTGGCAGTGGCTGGATCGTCAGATCGCGCTCGTGCAGCCGAGGATAATCGTCTGCCTTGGGCGCATCGCCGCAATGAAGATCATAAAAGAGGACTTCCGCATCACCCGTGAACATGGCCAGTGGTTCGATATCGACCAGCGCCGCGTCATGGCGACCTTCCATCCCTCGGCGCTGCTGCGCGACCAGAGCAAGCGCCCGGACGCGTTCATGGATCTGCGCGCTCTCAGAAAGGAAATCAAAGCCGTCTGTGACGGCGTGTATTAAAAATCATCCTATGGTAGAATTCAGAACCGTCACCCTTGCGGACAAGGCGTGGGTGGACGAGATAGTCATGAACGAAAACAGCCGGAGCGCTGACTATAACTTCGGCAACATCTTTATATGGGACAAGCATTACCGCCAGCTTGTCTGCCGCTGCGGGGACAGGATGCTCACAAAGCTGCGCTATGAGGGCAAGCCCACCTTCGTTTTCCCGATAGGCACGGGGCCGCTGCGCCCGGCGGTCGAGGCGATACGGGAGTTTGCCCGCTTCAAGGGTTATCCCATGACTCTGCGCGGCATAACCGAGGCGCACCGCGAAATGCTCGATAAGGAGTACCCCGGCGCGTTCGAGTACAGCGAGGACGTCGACTGCGCGGATTATATCTATTCCGCCGAGAAGCTCTCCACCTACTCCGGTAAGGCTCTGCATGGGAAGAAGAACCACTGCAACCGCTTTGAGGCGGAGCACGACTGGGACTTTGTTCCCCTGACGCGCGAGCTTATCCCCGGCTGCCTTGATATGCTGAATATGTGGACGGAGGAAAACTACGCCCGCCTCGACGGCAGCATCCACTATGAGCATGACGCGATAATGCGCGCCTTCGCCGTGTATGAAAAGCTTGGCCTTGAGGGCGGTGTGCTGCGTTCGGGCGGAAAAATCATCGGCTTCTCGATGGGCGAGATGGCCGGGCGCGATACCTTTGACGTTCACTTTGAAAAGGCCGATATCGACATCAACGGCGCCTATCCAATGGTCTGCCGCGAGCTTACGCGCATGGTCATGCGGAACCATCCGGAGCTTCTGTACATGAACCGCGAGGACGACATGGGGCTTGAATCCCTGCGCACCTCGAAGCTCTCGTATAAACCGGAGTTCATGGTCAGAAAGTTCACGGCGAGGATGCGCGATGAGTGACGCTGTTATCCGCGAGTACCGCGGCGGCGATATTCCGGAAATGTCCGTGCTGTGGCAGGCGGTGTTCGGCGACAGCGAGGGACTCGTAAATTCCTTTCTCCAGCTGCTGCCCGATATGGGCACCGCCGCCGTCGCGGAAGTAAACGGAAAGATCGCGGGCACGGCCTATGCCGTTACCGGCATGGAGCTTGCAGATGCCAACGGGAAGGCTCAAACCTGCGGGTATATCTACGCCGTCGCGGTAGCACCGGAGTTTCGCGGCAGCGGTTTAGGCCGTGCGCTCACGGAGCGCGGCGCGGAGCTTGCGCGAGATCGCGGCGCGGAGATCATCTGCACGCTCCCGGCGGAGGAGTCACTGTACGCATGGTATAAGACCATCCTCGGCACGGAGTGTGCGCTGCATCGGCGGCGCTATGAGATAGAA
>CAKTKV010000144.1 GCA_934572355.1 uncultured Oscillospiraceae bacterium | reverse complement strand
AATAAAATACAGGAGGTCAAGGCATGGGATTTTTTGACAAGATTTTTTCGGGACTCACAAAGACCCGCACGAATATGGAGGAGCTTGAAGAGCTCTTCAAAAACTACAAATTCGAGAGCGACGATTTTTATGAGGAGCTGGAGGATCTGCTCGTCATGTCCGACATCGGCGCGGAGACGACCGACAAGGTCATTGAAAAGATGCGCCTGATGTGCTTTGACCGCAACATAACCAAGGGCTACAAGGCAAAGGAATGCCTGATGGAGATACTGATGCAGTACCTCGAAACCGGCGACAACAGCCTGAAGCTCACGACCACGCCGTCGGTCATACTGATGGTGGGTGTAAACGGCGTCGGCAAGACGACAACGATAGGAAAGCTTGCCGCCATGCTGATAGCCGAGGGCAAAAAGGTGCTGCTGTGCGCGGGCGATACCTTCCGCGCCGCCGCTGCCGAGCAGCTCGGCATATGGGCAGAGCGCACGGGCGCGGACATAGTGCGCCACGAGGAGGGCAGCGACCCCGCGGCGGTAGTATACGACGGTATATGCGCGGGAAAGGCAAGAGGCGCGGATGTTATAATAATCGATACGGCGGGGAGACTGCACAACAAGCAGAACCTCATGAACGAGCTTTCAAAGATGCGCCGCATCATCGACCGCGAGCTTCCCGGCGCGGACGTTGAGACGCTGATGGTGCTCGACGCGACGACGGGGCAGAACGGACTTATACAGGCAAAGCAGTTTCTCGACACGGCAGGGCTCACGGGTATAGTGCTCACAAAGCTCGACGGCACGGCCAAGGGCGGCATAGTCTTTGCGATAGCGCAGGAGCTGAAGCTGCCGGTCAAGTACATCGGCGTCGGCGAAAAGGTGGACGACCTCATACCCTTTGACGGGAAAAACTTTGTGGAGGCGCTGTTCAAATGAGACTTATACTTGCAAGCAACAACAAAAACAAGCTGCGTGAGTTCAAGCAGCTTGTCGAGGGCATGGGCATAGAGCTTCTCAGCCAGAGCGAGGCGGGGCTCCAGCTCGACGTCGAGGAGACGGGCACGACCTTTGAGGAGAACGCCTATCTCAAGGCCAAGGCCGTCACTGACGAGCTCGGCTGCGCGGCGGTCGCGGACGACTCGGGGCTTGTGGTCGACGCGCTGAACGGCGAACCGGGCGTATACTCGGCGCGCTACGGCCCCGGACACGACGCCTCCGACGCGGACAGGTATAACTACCTGCTGAATAAGCTCGGCGACGAGAAGAACCGCAGCGCGCGCTTCGTGTGCTGTATATGCTGCACGATGCCGGACGGCACGGTGCTGAGGGCGCGCGGCGAGTGCGAGGGCGAGATAATGTACGGCCCGAAGGGGAACGGCGGCTTCGGCTACGACCCGGTGTTCAAACCCAATGCGGTAAACTGCGGCATGGCGGAGCTCACCCCGGACGAGAAGAACGCAATATCCCACAGAGGCAAGGCGCTGAGAGCCTTTGCCGAGGAACTGAAGAGGTATTATAATGGCGATAACAAGTAAGCAGAGAGCCCAGCTCAGGGGCATGGCGATGAGCATAGACACGATAATCCAGATAGGCAAGGGCGGGATAACGGAGAGCGTTGTAGACTCCGTGTCCGCGGCGCTCAAGGCGCGCGAGCTCGTAAAGGGCAAGGTGCTTGAAAACTCGATGCTCACAGCACGCGAAGCCTGCGACGAGCTCTGCGAGAAGTGCAGGGCAGAGGGCGTACAGGTCATCGGCACGAAGTTCGTGCTCTACAAGCGCAACGAGAAAGAGCCGAAGATAGTGCTGGTAAAGGATAAGAAAAAATGACGACGGTCATTTACGGCGGGAGCTTCAACCCGCCGCATCTGGGGCATGTGTCGGCGGCGCAGTCGGTATACGAGGCGCTGAGACCGGACAGGTTCCTGATAATACCGACGAACATCGCCCCGCACAAGGCCGCGGCAGCCGGGAGCCCGGACGCCGCGGCAAGGCTCTGGATGTGCAGGATAGCATTTTCCGGAATACCCGGCGCGGAGGTCTCCCCGATGGAGATGGAGCGCGAGGGCAAGAGCTACACTGCCGACACGATCGGCATTCTGCGGGAGAAATACCCGGAGGATGAGCTTTATCTCGTCGTCGGGACGGACATGTTCCTGAGCTTCCGCGAATGGCACGAGTATAAATACCTGCTGAATAACTGCACGCTGGCGGTTCTCTCCCGCGAGACGGACGACAGGGAAGAGATACTTTCCTTCAAGCACCGCCTTGAAAGCGAGGACGGCACGCATATCAGGCTCATAGAGCATGAGCCGCTGCCGATGAGCTCGGCGGAGATACGCGCGATGCTGCCAAAAGCGGAGGGCGCGGAGCTTTTGGACGACGGGGTATACTCGCTGATTATAAAGAACCGCTGGTACGCTTCAAAGCCTGAGCTGCGCTGGCTGCGGGAAAAGGTGCGGTCATACCTCACGGAAAAGCGCGCAAGGCACGTCGCGGGCTGCGAGGAGCAGGCGGTGAAGCTTGCCCGGCGCTGGGGCGCGGACGTCTATGAAGCGGCCGAGGCGGGCATACTGCACGATATAACGAAAAAACTCAGTGACGAAGAACAGTTGATAATGTGCGATAAATATGGTATTATTCTCGACGCCGCTGAAAGGCGAAACCCGAGGATACTCCATGCGCGCACGGGCGCGGCGCTCGCGCGGGAACTGTTCGGGATACCGGACGGAATATATTCCGCGATACGCTGGCACACGACCGGGAAACCGGACATGAGCCTGATGGAAAAGATAATTTACCTTGCCGACTTCACCGAGCCGACAAGGGACTTTGAGGGCGTGGAGCCGCTGCGTAAGCTCTGCTTTGAAGACATTGACAGGGCAATGGAGCTGGGGCTTCGGATGAGCCTTGAGGAGATACGCTCAAGAGGCGAGGACGCCTATAAGGATACGGTTGATGCGTACCAGTGGTATAAAAAAGAACAAGGAGGAAGCGCGACATGCTGACAGCCGAACAGATAGCCGCCATAGCCGCAAAAGCTTTGGAGGACAAGAAAGCAAGAGACATAAAGGTGCTCAGGACTACGGAGCAGACGGTGCTTGCGGATTACTTCGTGATCTGCAACGGTACTTCCTCCACGCACATAAAGGCGCTGGTGGACGAGGTGGACAAGCAGCTTTCGGAGGCAGGCGAGCCGCCGGTGCGCCGCGAGGGTCTGCGCTCGGATATCTGGGTGCTGATGGACTTCGGCTGCGTTATCGTCCATGTGTTCACGGACGAAGCGCGCAAGTTCTATAACCTTGAGAGACTTTGGAGCGACGCAGAGGTGGTGGATCCCTCAAGCCTTCCGCGCCCCTGACTACAGGGGCATTCGGACCAAAAATAAAAATTTTAATTGGGAGAGTTGATTCACCATGAGATATGATTTTGCTGCAATAGAGAAAAAATGGCAGGACCGCTGGGAAGAGAGCAAGCCCTACGCCGCGGTGACTGACGGCGACAAGCCCAAGTTCTACGGCCTTATCGAGTTCCCGTACCCCTCCGCCGCCGGACTGCATGTCGGCCATCCGCGCCCCTTTACGGCGATGGACATCATCACGCGCAAAAAGAGAATGGAGGGCTACAACGTCCTCTTCCCGATAGGCTTTGACGCTTTCGGTCTGCCGACCGAGAACTTCGCGATAAAGAACCACATCCACCCGGCGATCGTCACCCAGCAGAACATCAAGAACTTCACCCGTCAGCTCAAGATGCTCGGCTACGGCTTCGACTGGGACCGCTGCGTCGACACGACCGACCCGAAGTACTACAAGTGGACGCAGTGGATATTCCT
>CAKTKV010000143.1 GCA_934572355.1 uncultured Oscillospiraceae bacterium | reverse complement strand
ATGCACCGCACGGTAGGGTCGTCCGCTATCAGCGTCACCGCTCCCCCTCCTTTATGATCATCCAACACTCCCGGCCGCCGCTCCCTTGGCTTCCCCTTGAGCTGTCGCCGCAGGCAACTGATGAGGTGGATTTCTCCCGTCCCCCGCCTCCGTAGTCTTATTTTTATAAGATTACCCCTTGACTTCTCCTCCGCTTTCTATTAAAATAAAGCCACGAGCAGTCCTTTCAGCGGCCAAACATCTTTCTTTTATTTGATTCGCTTTGGATTATATCTCATGTTTTTAAGATTTTCCAGTGTCTGCTCCCTCTTTTTTGCGATTTGTCATTATGCACATATATGGGGTGATTCTTTTGTTCAATTATGAAAGGTTTGATTCCCTCCGCCGGTCGAAGGGCATCACGCAGAAATTCATCGCGCAGTCCCTTGGCCGCAGCGCCACTCTCTGTCAGGACTGGAAGCAGCATAAGTCCCAGCCGAACGCGGCACAGCTGTCCGTCCTCGCCTCCATCCTCGATACCACCCCCCAGTACCTCTGCGATGAGAGCGACGAGGTCTCTCCTCTCTCCTCCGATGATGAGCTTGAGCAGCTCCTCACCGCCCTGCGTGACAGGGAAGACATGCGCCTGCTCTTCAAGCTCGCCAAGGACGCCACGCCCGACGATGTCCGTCAGGCCGTAAAGATCATCGAAGCACTAAGGGCGTCAGAATAAGCTTACTATGCTCGAATACTATGTCCGCCTTGTCTCCCTGCCCCGCGCCGTCGAGGGCGTCAGCGTCCCGAATGATGACGGCAGCTTCGATATCTATATAAATTCCCGTCTCTCCCCGCAGCAGCGCGAGGAGACGCTTGAGCATGAGCTGCGCCATCTGAAGCAGGAGCATTTTTATCTCGATCTGCCCCTGTCCCGCATGGAGCGTCAGGCCGACGGCGAACCGCTGAACGTTGTCCTCCATCCGCCGCAGGGCAAAGTCCCCTGTTTTTATTCCGAGTCTGCCCTTGCCCATTGGCTCCGGACAGTTGCTGCCCAACAGCACATAAAGTTTTGATTCCGTCCGCGTTTCAAACACACTTGACTTTTTCTCGCGGACGCGTTATATTATCCCCGCCCATATCGTTCAATGAAGGAGACCTTTCCTATGAAATATATCAGCACCCGCGGCGCATCGCCCGCCGTGTCCTCCGCTCAGGCTATCGTCAACGGCCTTGCCCCCGACGGCGGACTTTATACCTTCTCCCCCGCAGAGCTCCCGAAGCTCGATTGGCAGCGCCTTATTACGCTCGATTACTATCACATGGCCGCCGAGATAATCTCCGCGCTTCTTCCGGATTTCACATCTGAGGAAATGCTCGATCTTGTCCGCCGTGCCTATACCGGCAAGTTCCCCTCGACGGAGATCGCCCCGACTGTTGCAGTCGGCGATATGTCTGTGCTCGAGCTGTTCCGCGGTCCCACCTCCGCTTTCAAGGACGTCGCCCTCTGCCTGCTGCCTTATCTGATGAAGGCTTCGGCGGAAAAGTGCGGCGATGCTGAGAAGATCACCATCCTCACCGCCACCAGCGGCGATACCGGCAAAGCTGCCCTTGAGGGTTTCCGGGACGTTCCCGGTATCGACATTGCCGTGTTCTATCCCCGTGACGGCGTCAGTCCCGTCCAGAAAGCTCAGATGGTGACGCAGGAGGGACGCAATGTCCATGTCTGCGCCGTCGACGGCAACTTTGACGATGCCCAATCCGGCGTCAAGCAGATTTTTGAGTCCGTCCGTGACCGTGGTCTGTCCTCCGCGAACTCGATAAACATCGGCCGGCTCGTCCCTCAGGTCGTGTATTATTTCTCCGCTTATGCCGATTTAGTCAAACAGGGCCGCCTGACCCCCGGCGCGAAGCTCAGCTTCACCGTCCCCACCGGCAACTTCGGTGATATCCTCGCCGGCTTCATCGCCGGTGAGCTCGGCCTGCCCATCGGCCGCCTTGTCTGCGCCTCGAATGAGAACAACGTCCTCACCGATTTTCTGCACACCGGCACCTATGACCGCCGCCGCAGCTTTTACCGCACCCTCTCCCCGTCTATGGATATCCTCATTTCCAGCAACCTTGAGCGCCTGCTGTACCTTGTGAGCGGCGACTGTGAGCTTGTCGCGTCCCTCATGCAGCAGCTCAAAACTGACGGCTTCTATACCGTCCCCGCCGAGCTTCTTGAGAAGATCCAGTCCCGTTTTTGGGCGGGCTGCTGCGGCGATGAGGCCACCGAGGAGACTATCCGCGAGGTCTGGGAACGCCACTCCTACCTCTGCGATACCCATACCGCCGTCGCGTGGAACGTCGCGCAGCAGTATGAAAAAGCGGCGGAGTCACCCGACCCAATGGTCGTGCTCTCCACCGCCTCGCCGTATAAATTCCCCGCCGCCGTGCTCAGCGCCATCGGCGCAAAGTGCGACGGGGATGAATTTGATATGATGTCCGCGCTCGAAAAAGCCACCGGCGTCCCGATGCCTGCAAATCTCCGCTCCCTGCGTGAGCGCCCCGTGCTGCACACCGGCTGTGTAAAGCCCGGTGAAATGCGCGGCTATGTCCTTGATCTTCTGGAGGGAAAAGCATGAACAGCGTTACCGTCCGCGTCCCCGCCACCACCGCGAATCTCGCCTGCGGCTTTGATACTCTCGGCTGCGCGCTGAGCCTTTATAATACCCTGAGCTTTACCCTGTCCGACCGTCTGTCCTTCACCGGCTGCGATGAGGAATTTCAGACTCCCGATAATCTCGCCTGTCAGGGCTTTGATGCCGTGTATGTCCGCCTTGGCCGCCCGGCTCCCGCCGTGCATATTGACATCCGCGCCGATATCCCCGTCTGCCGCGGTCTCGGCTCCTCCGCCGCGATGCTCGCCGCCGGTGCAATGGCGGCAAACGCCCTCTCCGGTGCGGAGCTTTCAAAGGCCGAGCTTTTATCGATCATCACCCCCATCGAGGGTCACCCGGATAACCTCGCCCCGGCGCTTTTCGGCGGCCTCGTCGCCTCCACCTCGCGTGACGGGAAGGTCTATTCCGCCCATTATCCGGTGCACGAGTCGCTGCATTTCGTCGTCCTCTCCCCGGATTATACTCTCAGCACCCATAAGGCCCGCGCCGCCCTGCCGTCAAGCGTTTCCTTTGCCGACGCGGTCTTCGATCTTTCGCACCTCGCCATGCTGCCGCATGCTGTCGCCCTCGGCGATGAGGAGATGATCTCCATCTGCCTGTCGGATAAGCTGCACCAGCCCTACCGCTTCCCGCTCATTCCCGGCAGCGGCGATGTCCGCCGCATTGCCGAAGACTTAGGCTGCAAGGCTTTCTGCATCAGCGGCGCGGGGCCGAGCCTTCTCTGCCTGACGCGCGACGCTGCCTTTGCCGAAAAGCTCTCCGCCGCCGTCGCCGCTCTTCCGCACAACTGGCAGGTGCGCGACCTCGCCGTCGACTCCACCGGCGCGGAAATAATCTGATTTATATAAACAGCATATAAAACACGCAGAGGGCTGTCCGGCGGGCAGCCCTCTGTGCGTTATGCGGATATTTATTTCATGACGGTTTGTTACCAGCCCTCCCCGTCGTCAAATTCCATGAGCGTTGCGTCAAGCGGCTCCTCGCCCATGACGGTCGCCATAAAGCTGTTCACCTGATCGCGCATATCCTGACGCGAAACAGTGCGGTGGTCGAACATGTCGTTCGACACCATCATCAGCTTCTGCGGTTTCTCCTTCGCCTGGTCGAGGATAACGCCGGTGAGCCCCAGTGCGCCCTTGCAGGTTATGTCGTCATTGAGGACGATCATGTCACAGTTGAACCTCTCGGCCTCTTCCCAGAACTCCAG
>CAKTKV010000142.1 GCA_934572355.1 uncultured Oscillospiraceae bacterium | reverse complement strand
ACCATGTGCCGCCGTCGCGCTCGAAGCTGAGGCTGCCGGTGTACCTGAAGCTCAGGGATGTCACGGAGTCGGCATCGAGCGTGAACACGGCGGAGCTTTCGGTATCATCGCTGCCGGTGTTCAGTTCCGGATTCAGCTTTGACGCGGCAAAGGCCGCGGCGCACACGACTATCAGCACTCCGAGGAGTATAAGCAGTTTCTTTGCCCTTTTCATTTGCGCCTCCTTCTGAGCCACACACATACGCCCGTGCCGAGGAACAGCGCCGGGATCAGCCAGATAATGACCGCGGTCATCACCGAGGCGCTGGAGCTGCTGATCGTGAGGTATTCATAGTTCATGCTCTTTGAATGGATGGATATGCCGTCCTCATGGCCGCACATCCAGCTGAGCGCGTTGAGAAACAGGTCGAGGTTCCCGCCCGATACCATTGAGCTGCTCTGCTCATCCAGCAGCGCGCCCGAGGAGACCCAGACTATCTGCGCTGTGCTGCCGTCGTCATTCTCGGCGGTGACGGCAGCGCCCAGCGCAAAGGCACCGTCAATGTCGCCGTCCTCTTTTTCGTAGGTCGAACTGTCATAGCCCGCGGCTTTGGAGTATGCGGAGGAAGAAGTGCTAAGCAGGGTATCGACCGTTACGCCGTCGGGCAGGTTATCGCTCACGCGCAGCCCGTGCGCGATGGACAGCAGCACATAATAGCCGCCGTCAATGAGCGGTTCTGTGATGCTGTGGCTCTTGAGGTCGGGCAGCAGATAGTAGGGAGTGCCCCATGCGTAGTTATTCTGGTTCGCTTCGACGACGATGCCGTCGACGGCTTCAACGCCGTAGCCCGCCATGAGCGCTTCAAGGTTCGTGAGCTTCCCGTCCTTCAGCGGGTCGGTGACGAGCATCAGCCTACCGCCGGAAGCGAGGTAATCCAAAATTTTCTGCGCCTCGTCCTCGGAGATATCGCTCTGCGGGGTGTTTATAAGCAGCGCACCCGCGTCCTCCGGTACGGCCTCGACCGTCAGCAGGGACAGGCTCTCGGTCTGTATATTCTGCTTTTCGACTGCGGTCTTGAAGGTGGAGCTCAGCTCCGCTTCGCCGTGCCCGCTGAGGATATAGAGCGTCGGCATGGCGTCGTTCACGACGTAGCTTACAGCGCTTGTGAGTTCACCCTCACCGGCAAAGTTCTGGCTGACTGAGCCGCCGGAATAATAGTCGGAATAATCGTATTCGTAGATGCTGTTATAGTCGATGTAGCGGTAACGGTCGCCGCGGCAGACGACGAGGGAGTTGTTGTAGAGCTGCCCGTCGTAATATTGCTTTGCAAAGGTCGGATAAACATCCGGGTCCTTTTTCGTCACGCTTATTTTATCGCTCAGGCTGCTGTAACGGTCAAGGAGCGTCGCAATGTTCGAGTCCTCGTACCCGCTCTGGACGATCCAGTAAATATCAATGTCCTCATCCAGCCCGGCCAGAACCTTTTCCGTCTGCTCGGAGACGGTGTAGAGTCCGTTTACGGTAGTGTCAAGCTTCGTATAGGTCGAGGGGAGATTGCCGACGAGGGCGTTCACCGCAACGGCTATCGCCAGCACTATCACCGCCGCCGCGACGCTATAGCCGCCCGCGTGGAAGCTGCGGGTACTCAGCGAGGAGAACGGGCGCTTTGCGGTATCTTTCTTTTTCATCAGCTCCACCTCCTCTTTTCCATGGCCTGTACGCTGAGAAACAGGAACACGGCAGCCACGGTGATATAGAACACTATCGCGGTCACATCGATGATGCCGCTCACGAACTGCTCAAAGCGTGCGAAGAGAGACAGACTCGAAAGTATGTTCGGGAACAGCCCCTCGAAGCTCTCCTTCTTGAAGGTGTAGAACACAAAGACGACCACTTCGGACGCGATGAAGATTACCGTGGAGGCAAAGCCGCTCTTGGTCATCAGAAAGAATATCAGCGCCAGCACCGCAACGGCAAAGGTCAGCGCCGCGAAGGATGCGAAGGCCGTGGATGAGAAGAAGCTTGCAAGGCTCGCGAGAAAGTAGTTCACGAGCAGTGCCGCAAAGCACAGTCCCGCCGCGACGCCTTGGCTGTCCGTGACCGAGGAGATGAACGCCCCGACAGCAAGCAGCGCCGCGCCGAGGAAGAAGAAGCCGACGAGCGCGCCATAGGCCGCAGCGAGGTTCACCTTGCCGAAGTGGGAGAGCACCGCCGGGTAAATGCCGATGATGCACAGCGGGATCAGGAACATGACGAGCATCGCGAGGTATTTGCCCATCACGACCTCGGTCATTGTAAGCGGCAGGGAATAAAGAAGCTGATCGGTCTTCTGCCGCTTCTCCTCGGCGAACACGCGCATCGTGAGTATCGGGACGATGATGAGGAAGATAAACGACATGCTGCTCAGGACATATTCAAAGTTGCTGACGGCGGCCCTGATGTTGTAGGCCATGGTGTATATCCCCGCGAACAGCAGCAGGAACGCACCGAACACGTAGCCCGAAAGCCCAGTGAAATATGAGGACAGCTCATGCCGAAATACGGCTTTCATGCTTCGTCCGCCTCCTTTTCTACGTCGGTAAGCTCGATGAAGATATCCTCAAGGCTTGCCTTGGCGGTTGTCATCTGGAGTATCGCGTGCCCCGCGCCCGCGAAGCGGAGCGAAAGCTCACGGCAGACGCTGCCGGTGTCGTCCCCGGAGAGCTCTATCGTCAGGCGGCAGCCCTTGTCGTGCGGCTGCGCGTCTATCTTCGTGACGCCGGGGAGCGTTCCGGCAAGCTCCAGCGCTTTGGCCTTGTCAGCGTCCGTGTCAAGCTCGATGCGCGCTTTGCCGGCGAAGAGCTTTTCAAGATTCTCCGGCGTGTCGCAGGCGACGAGGCGGCCCTTGGAGATTATCAGCACCGTGTCGCACACGGCCTGTACCTCGGAGAGGATGTGGCTTGAAAGGACGACGGTGTGCTCGCAACCCAGACTCTTTATAAGCTCACGTATCTCAACTATCTGCTTCGGGTCGAGGCCGACGGTCGGCTCATCAAGGATGATGACCTTTGGGTTCCCGAGCAGCGCCTGCGCGATGCCGACGCGCTGGCGGTAGCCCTTCGAGAGATTGCGGATGAGCCTGTCCGCCACGTCGGTGATCTGCGTGACCTCCATAACCTGCGCGATCTGCCGCTTGATATCGCTCTTGGCGACGCGCTTTGCCTCGGCGACAAATTGCAGGTACTCCCTCGGCGTGCTGTCGATGTACAGCGGCGGCTGCTCCGGGAGGTAGCCGATGAGACGCTTTGCCTCGTTTGCGTCCTCGAAGATATCGTGCCCGTCGATGCTCACGTCACCGGAGGTGGCGGCAAGGCAGCCGGTCATGATGTTCATGGTCGTGGACTTGCCCGCGCCGTTTGGACCGAGAAAGCCGTATATGCGTCCGTCCTCTATCGTGAAGGATAGATCCGACACAGCCGTGTGTTCACCGTAGAGCTTTGTCAGATGCTTTATTTCTATCAAAAAGAATCAGCTCCTTTGCATGGTTTCCAACAAGGGGAAATTGTAGGCCTGAAATCTTAAGTGAACCTAAAATAAAATGGAACATTCTGTTAACATTGCATCAGAGCATAAAAATCAGCTTTACCTCACGGCGGGTCATCCTGTATAATCAGGATATAAATAGTCGCAAAGACATGAAAGGGGACAGATATGAATTTTACCGATGACGGCAGCTACAGCAGCGGCCCGGCACCAAAGCCGAAAAAGCGCATACAGCTGCCAACAAAGCGCCTGCTCGTTATCCTGCTGGCCGTGCTGCTGGTGGTGACCGCGCTCGATTCCTTCTATACGCTCAAGGAGGATCAGTACGCCGTTATCACGACCTTCGGCAAGCCCAGCATGGTCTCAAGCTCCGGCCTCAAGCT
>CAKTKV010000141.1 GCA_934572355.1 uncultured Oscillospiraceae bacterium | reverse complement strand
ACCGGCTACGGCTACGACGATCTTGGCCGTGAAACGCTCGACAAGATATATGCCGAGATATTCGGCACGGAGGCCGCCCTTGTCCGCATCGGCTTTGTGAACGGTACGCATGCCCTCACCGCTGCGATGTTCGCCCTTGTGAAGCCTGGGGACACCATAGTTGCTGTGACCGGGATGCCTTATGATACCCTGCGCAGCGCCATCGGCATATCTGGCGACTGTCACGGCTCACTAAAGTTCTACGGTATAAACTATGCACAGGTCGATCTCGCCGCGGATGGCGGCCCTGATTACGCGGCGATCGCCGAGGCCGCGGCAAAGCCGAATGTCACCGCGGTGATGATCCAGCGCTCAAGGGGCTACGACAACCGCAAGGCGCTCTCGGTCGACGAGATAGGCCGTATATGCGAGACCGTCAAAGCAGTGAACCCTGAGATCAACATCATGGTGGATAACTGCTACGGCGAGTTTACAGACATCAAAGAGCCGACGCATGTCGGTGCTGATATAATTGCGGGCTCGCTCATAAAGAACCCTGGAGGCGGCCTTGCCCCGACTGGCGGCTACGTTGCGGGAAAGAAGGGGCTTGTTGAGCGCGCTGCGATGCGCCTTACAACTCCGGGCATCGGCGGTGAGTGCGGCTCCACACTCGGCAATAACCGTCTGCTGTTCCAAGGACTGTTCATGGCTCCGCATATCGTCGCGCAGGCACTGAAGACCGCCTGCTTCTGTGCGGCCATGATGGAGGCGCTCAACATTCCGACAAGCCCCAAGCCCGAAGAACCCCGCTCCGACATCATCCAGATGGTGAAGCTCGGTTCCGTTGAAAACATGAAGCGCTTCTGCCTCGGTATTCAGTCCGGCGCGCCCGTGGATTCATACGTGACGCCGGAGCCGTGGGAAATGCCGGGGTACGACTGCCCGGTCATCATGGCGGCGGGTGCGTTTATCCAGGGCTCGTCCATTGAACTGTCGGCGGACGGCCCGGCAAGAGAGCCGTACACGGTATATATGCAGGGTGGGCTGACGTATGAGTCGGGCAAGCTTGGAATAATGATGGCTGTCAGTGCCATGTTGGACAGGCAGTAAGGCATATAATGCATGGGGAGGTGACCCTATGCATATACGCCGACGTCATCGCTCCGCTCCTAAATACACCTACACGCAGGGGAGCGAGTCGACCTCAGTCAAAAAAGCTCTTAACTTGACACTGCTGCTCACGCTGGCGGCGCTGTGTCTGTTCCTGTCTGGGGCGGTCACGTTCCTGAAAACTCTGTCCAGCCAGATCGCCGTGTCCGACGCGAGCGATATCGTGATCGACAGGGTCAACAGCGCTATTGCCGATATAATGGCAAGCGGGGACTATGACGGGGATTATTTCGTATCCTTCGAGAAAAACTCGTCCGGCGAGATAACCGCCATCAGCAGCAACATGGCGCGCATAAACGCGCTCTCCGCGCAGATACTCGACCGTGTGGTCGGCGCGGCAACTGATACACATACGCTCACTGTAAAGATCCCGGCGGGGAACCTGACAGGGATAAGCCTTCTGATGGGGCGCGGTCCGTCAGTCCCGGTGCAGATCATCGTGCTGACCTCCTCGCGTGTGGAGTTCAGCAACAGCATCGTCACCGCAGGGATAAATCAGACGAAGCACCAAATTAACCTCAACGTCATTGTCGATATAGATATTCTCATCCCGTGGGGCACCGAGAGCGCGCAGGTCGTGACTGAGGTGCTCATCGCAGACACGGTAGTCGTAGGCAAAGTACCGGATACATACCTAAATATGCAGTAGGAGAATACCATGGATGTACAGAAGGAAATAAACGAGCTGCGCCGCAAGCTGAACTATTACGGAAAGCTCTATTACGTGGATGATGCGCCCGCAATATCCGACTATGAGTATGACATGCTCATGCAGCAGCTCAAGGCGCTTGAGAAGGAGCACCCGGAGCTCATTACACCCGATTCGCCGACCCAGCGTATAGGCGGCCCCGCGCTCTCAAAGTTTGAGCCGGTGCATCATCAGGTGCCGCTCGAGAGCCTGACGGACGTTTTCTCCGTTGACGAGCTGTTCGCCTTCGGTGAGCGCATGGACAGCATGCTTCCCGGCCATCACAGCTACACGGTCGAGCCGAAGATCGACGGGCTGTCTATGTCTCTTGAGTATGAGAACGGCGTATTCGTCCGCGGTGCGACGCGCGGCGACGGCGTTACCGGAGAGGACGTCACCGAAAATCTCCGTACCGTCCGCTCGCTCCCGCTCAGGATAGAAAACGCTCCCGAGCGCCTGATCGTCCGCGGCGAGGTATATATGTCCCGCGCTGTATTTAACGAGCTCAACGCCCAGCGCGAGATAAACGGCGAAAAGCTCCTTGCAAATCCCCGTAACGCCGCGGCCGGTTCGATACGCCAGCTCGACCCAAAGATAGCGGCGTCGAGAAAACTGGATATAATCTGCTTCAACATGCAGTACAGCTCCGACGATATATACACGAGCCATGCTCAGACGCTTGACGCGATGAAAGCCATGGGCTTTCCCGTTGTACCGTACATGAAGTACGACAGCATCCGTGACTGCGTCGAGCGCATAGAGTGGCTCGGCGAGCACCGCGATGAGCTGCCCTACGACATGGACGGTGCGGTAATAAAGATAGACTCTCTCGAACAGCGCACCGCGCTGGGCAGCACCGCCAAAGCGCCGCGCTGGGCGGTCGCGTTCAAGTACCCGCCGGAGAAGAAGGAGAGTAAGGTGCTCGATGTTATCGTGCAGGTCGGGAGAACGGGCGTGCTGACCCCGAAGGTCATAGTCGAGCCTGTGCGCCTTGCTGGGACCACCGTCTCCGCGGCAACGCTGCATAATCAGGATAACATCGACCGCCTTGATCTGCGCATAGGCGACACAGTCGTGCTTCAGAAGGCAGGGGAGATAATACCCGAGGTACTTTCCGTCAATAAAGACAAGCGCCCTGAAGGTACAGTTCCGTTTGTGATGCCATCCGTCTGCCCCGAATGCGGCTCGCCCGTTGTGAGGGACGAGGACGGCGCGGCACTGCGCTGCACAAGCCCCGAGTGTCCCGCTCAGCGGCTGCGCAATATCGCGCATTTTGCTTCACGTGAGGCGATGGACATTGAAGGCCTCGGTATCTCCGTCTGCGAGAGCCTTATAAACAACGGCCTTGTCAGTTCCGCCGCAGACCTATATTATCTTGAGCAGGATAAGATAGCTGAGCTTGAGCGCATGGGGGATAAGTCCGCTGCCAATCTCATCGCCGCCATCGAGCGCAGTAAATCCGCCGGACTTGCCCGGCTTCTCTGTGCCTTTGGTATACGTCAGGTGGGGCAGAAGGCCGCAAAGGTGCTTGCCGGGAGCTTTGAAGATCTTGACGCGCTCATCGCAGCCGACGCAGAGCAGCTCACAGCGATCCCGGATATCGGCGGCATAACGGCGGGATTCATCATCGAGTGGTTCAGCCTGCCGCAGTCGCAGCATCTCATTGGCCGTCTCAGAGCCGCCGGTGTGGACTTCACGAGCCACGAGGAGAAAAGAGATGACCGCTTTGCCGGGCTGACCTTCGTGCTTACCGGCACGCTCTCGAACTTCACGCGCGACGAGGCCTCAGCTATAATCGAGAGCTTCGGCGGCAAAGCCTCCTCGTCCGTATCGAAAAAGACGAGCTATGTTCTGGCGGGAGAGAACGCCGGCAGCAAGCTCACCAAGGCCGAGGGGCTCGGTATAAAGATCATAAGCGAAGCGGATTTCGCGGAAATGATAAAATAATAATGAAGCAGGCAAGTCACACTTCGGCTTGTCTGCTTCGTTTCACTTTTTCTCCGTCTGCGGCATATCATGCCATGAGGTCTCCCATCACAGACAGGAGGAATTTTTTTGGAACGCAATAAGAACGA
>CAKTKV010000140.1 GCA_934572355.1 uncultured Oscillospiraceae bacterium | reverse complement strand
TGCTCCGCAGACACCCAGCGTGAGATCGACCGCAAGGTCGTGGAGCTGGTAAAGAGCCAGCACGAAAAGGCGCTGAAAATACTCACCGACAACCGCGAGAAGCTCGACGAGCTCGCAAAGTACCTCTACGAGAAAGAGACCATCACCGGCGAGGAGTTCATGAACATCCTCAACGGCTGATAATAATACACACGGAAAACGGACGTACCTTACTTGGTACGTCCGTTTTGCATATCAAAGGTTTCACCGCTTCTGCGCTTTGATGAGGTTCTGATAGAAGCTCACCGCGCCGGGCAGGCAGTTGTATTCGATGTTCTCGTTCAGACCGTGCATGCCCTTCATCTGCTCGGGGCCGTAGATAACGGGCGCGAAGCGGATGCAGCTCGGGCATATCGGCTGATAGAACTGCGCGTCGGTCGCGCCGGTCATGACGTAGGGACTGACAGGCAGGCCGGGGAAGGTCTCGCCGATGACCTTTTCGACGAGCTTGAAGGCCTCGCCGTTTATGTCGACAGGCTCGGTATAGTCGTTGGAGTGGACGATCTCGGTCTCAAGGCCGTGCTTTGCGGCAAGGGCTTTGATAATTTCAAGGCTCTCCTTTTCGCCCTGATGCGGGATGAAGCGCATGTTCGCACCGAGCGTCGCCTCCTGCGGGAGGACGTTATACGCGTCGGAACCGGACTGCATAGTGAAAGCGATCGTCGTCTGGAGCATCGCGCCGGCCTGCGCGCTTATCCTGCCGAGGACGGGCTTCATTATCGGGGCGAAGAGCCAGAGGTTGCCCATGACGAGCTTGAGGCCGAACGGTGCGTAGGGCGCAAGGCGCGCAAACATCGCGCTCACCTCGGGCAGAAACTTTCTCTTAAACGGCGTGTGAGTCTCGACCTCGTTCACGAACGCGGCAAGGCGCGCGATAGGCGTGTTCTTCGCCGGGGCGCTGGCATGGCCGCCGGTGGAGCGCGCGGTGAACTTCACATCGGCCTTGCCCTTCTCGAACACGCCGACCATTGCAAAGTTTCCCTTTATGCCGCCGATGGGCTCGGAGATTATGCCGCCGCCCTCGTCGCAGACTATAAACAGCTCCACGCCGCGGCGCTTGAGCTCCTCAACGATCTTCGGCGCGCCGTCGCCCGCCCACTCCTCGGTGCAGGAGGAGGCAAGGTACACGTCGCATTCGGGAGTATAGCCCTCGCGCAGCAGCTCCTCGACCGCTTCGAAGAAGGCCATGACCGAGCACTTGGTGTCGGATGCGCCGCGCCCCCAGACCTTGCCGTCGGCAATGTCCCCGGAGAACGGCTCGTGCAGCCACTCGCCCTCGGCGGGTACAACGTCCTGATGGCTCATGAGAAGGATGGGCTTTTCGCTGCTCTTGCCCTTCCAATAATATAGAAGGTTGCCGTCGATGACGGTGCGCTCAAGCTTTTCATGCACGAGTGGGAACAGCTCCTCAAGCACCTTATGAAAGCCGAGGAACTTCTCTTCCTCGTGGACATTCGCGTGTGAGGTAGTGTCGTATTGGATCATCTTCGAGAGCTTCTGCGCAAGGAGCATCGCCTTGTCATCCGCCTCCGGGGCGGCGTAGTCAGATCGCTTATTGGGAATGAGCAGTGTGCGCACAAAGGCGATGAGCAAAAGCAGCACAAGCAGCGCCGGGATCAGCAGGAGGTATTTCATGCCTTCGCCCCCTTCTTATAGAGCAGGTACGCGATGCCGATAGCCATCGCACCGGACGGGATTATCATAAAGCTCGTCGACGCGGTGAGCGACGGGACGAATACGAACAGCATGCTCATGATAAACAGCGGCGCCGCGGCGATCTTCATATTGCCGCGGAAATACTTATACGCCATCGCGCCGAAGAGCGCGGGGACGACGTTTTCAAACGCGGGCTGGAGCGCCGGGCTCTGGAGCACCGGCTGCAGCGGCACGAGCAGCAGCACGCCGAGCGCGAGCACGACTATCGTCACGAGCGATGAGGTTGCGATGGAGAGCGTGGAGATGATCTCATTTTCAGGTGTGCCGGTCTTTGCGCCGACGATGTCGCGCGCGTTGACGGCGCAGGGGATCTTCATGTTAATGAGGTTGCCGGTAATGAACGCGAGGTAGCCGCCGCCCGCGCCGAGCATCGGCGTGTAGACAAGGAATTCCACAACGCTGCTCACCGTCCACACAAGGCCGACGGAGATAAAGGCCTTGGCCGCCGCGCCGAGGTCGGGCATCGCGCCGAGGTAAGCGCCGATGAGAAACGGCGCGCCGACGAGCATTACAAGAACGATAACGGAGCTTACGCGCCCGATGGTATGTGTGCGGGAATTGTAGCGCTCAAAGTAATTTTTATCCATATCCGCACCTCCTTAAAGCTTTATGAGCACGGCAGCCGCCATGCCGATGAGCATGCTGCCGGCAACGGAGAAGCTGTCGACCCAGCCCTGCTTTTTCTTTTCCGCAAGGTAGACGAACAGCGCCATCACAGCGCCCGAGACGACGGCGACGATAAGCGGCATGACATTGCCGGTGAAGGTGAACAGGCCGTTTCCCGAGACGATGGTGCCGATATAGCTGCCTATGTACGCCGAGACAAGGCCGATGAACATCGCGGTCATGGCGATATCACCGAAGCCCGCTCCGCCTGTACCGGTCTTCTTGCCGCTGCCGAGGCGGCCGAGATAGCGCTTGTTGAAGAACACCGACAGAACCATCCCCCACATGATGCACACGCTCATCAGGAGCGCAATGGTGGAAAAGGCCTGCGCGGTCATGTCCGCCGCAGAGAGCCCGCCTATGCCGACGGCCTCTGCCGCCGCCTGCGCGACCTGCGTTTCATAATGCAGTGCGCCGATGACGGACAGGCGCAGCCACGGCCACGGTGTGCCGAGGCTTCCGGAGAGCGCGATGACGCCCAGAAGGATGCCGACGCTCGGCAGGACGGAGAATGTGGCGCTGGAGGTGATCGCGCGCTTGAGCTTCACCGGGTCCATCCCCATGGCGATACCGGCGCGGTAGGCGCGAACCATGAACACGATGCACACAGCGGCGACAAAGGCGATTATCCCGCCGCAGATGGCATACATCGGAGTGCTGTTGAGCAGCGAAAGAATACCCATATGCTATCCCTTCCTCTTTTATATAAGATTGACTTAATAATATCACTGCCGTGCTCCGGTGTCAAAAAGTCTTTTGCTTGCGCGGGCATATGGTTCCGTGCTAGAATATTTATATATAAAGAATAGAAAGAGTACGCACAGATGACGCAGACGGAAAAACAGAAGATGATGCTCACAGCCCCGGTCGAGGGGCTTATTTGCCGCATGGCCGTGCCGACGATAATAAGCATGCTCATAACGGCGCTATACAACATGGCAGATACCTACTTTGTCGGCAAGCTCGGCTCCAACGCCGCGACGGGCGCGGTGGGCGTCGCGCTGCCGCTGATGGCGATCATTCAAGCGATGGGCTTTTTCTTTGGGCACGGCTCGGGCAATTCCATCTCCCGGCACCTCGGAGCCGGAGACGTGGAGGACGCGGAGAAGCTGGCCGTCTGCGGCTTTTCGGGAGCCATAGGCGCGGGGCTTATAATATGCGTTCTCGGTCAGCTCGTGAGCTTTGTGATACTGCTCTGGGCACTGAGACGCGCGGGCTGTGTGCCGCTCCGGTTCAGATACGTTCGCTGCATGCCGTCCGTGATAGGGCAGATTTTCGGCGGCGGGCTGCCCTCGCTCGTGCGGCAGGGGCTGTTCTTCATTCCCGCTGTCATACTGCTGCCGCTGCCGCTCGGTCTGCTCGGCGTGCAGATAAGCCAAAGTGTCTCTGACATGCTGGCATTCTCACTTGCGGTGTATATGTACAAGAAATACGAGCCGCGCATGTGGGAAATGTACAAGGCATAGCTTGCACAAAGGCTGCAAAGCCTTAATATAAACAACAGGAGGAAACTTAAATGAGCAAAAAATTAGTCGTCTATTTTTCCGCGAGCGGCGTCACCAAAAATGCCGCGGAGAAGCTCGCCAAAGC
>CAKTKV010000139.1 GCA_934572355.1 uncultured Oscillospiraceae bacterium | reverse complement strand
GCTCCGTAAAACGCCGCCGCGCATATCACGACCCCGATGATCTCTATCACCAGATACGCAAGCGCCGTTCTCTTGCCGTCCACCTTCGCTCCGAGCGACGAGAGCAGCACGGGCACCGCCGCGCCGATTGCAATGCCGAGGATGATCGGGTAGGCCGCCGAGAAGCTCACCGCCCCTGTCATGGACAGCGCCTGGAGAATACCCACCGCCGCGGACGCGCTCTGCAATACGCTTGTGAAAACCGCGCCGACAAGGATGCCGATCAGGGGATTCGAGAACGTCGTCAGCAGACGTATGAAGCCCTCGCTCTCGCGCAGCGGAGACACCGCCGCGCTCATTGCCTGCATGCCGAACATCAGTACGGCAAAGCCCAGCAGTATATCGCCGACATGGTGGCTCGACTGCCTCTTTGAAAACATTCTGAGTACGATCCCTATAACGGCGACGATGGCCGTTATCGTCGATGTGGAAAATAGCGACACCCAGCCTCCTGAGTCCTCAAGGCTCGAAAGGCAGATTATCCAGCCCGTTACGCTCGTTCCGATAAGTGCCCCGAGGATGACCGATATCGCCTGCCTGACCTTCATCATCCCGGAGTTAACGAAGCCGACCGCCATGACCGAGGTAGCGGATGACGACTGTATCACCGCCGTCACCGCCGTGCCGAGGAGCACTCCTTTTAGCGGCGTCCCCGACAGCCTATAAAGCACCATTTCCAGCTTACTTCCCGCCGCTTTCTTCAGTCCCTCACCCATAAGCGTCATGCCAAACAGGAAAAGGGCGACGCCGCCAAGAAGTGATATCACGTTTGAAACGTTCAGTTTAACCAGCTCCTAATCAAGACGCGCAAATTCCACCATTGTCTTACTTGTCGATGGTATCATGCCCCCGTGTCCGCCGTCAATTAACAAAAGCTCCGAGAATTTTTCTTGCCGTTGCAAAAAAGCCGTACAAGATGTAGAATAGAAAAAACGCTGAAAAAGGGTCATGGTGATGCTGTTTGCCTCTGCAAATACTATATTCGGATGCTGATATAGTCGTATGCGTAAAGCCCGCGGGCGTCCTGTCAGAGGCTCCCGGCATGCCGCGCCTGCTGTCGGAAGCGCTCGGCGGGGACATTTACTGCGTTCATCGGCTCGACCGCGCTGTCGGCGGTGTGATGGTCTATGCGCGCACCCCCGCCGCTGCCGCCGATCTTTCACGGCAGATCGCGGCGCGGCAGCTGCATAAGGAATATCTGGCCGCCGTGCAGGGTCGCCCCGAGGAAGACAGCGCCACGCTGCGCGACCTGCTCTTCTGGGATCGCGCAAAGAACAAATCCTTCGTCGTGAAGCGGCAGCGCGGCGGCGTAAAGGATGCGGAGCTTGAATACTCTCTGCTCGAAGCTCTCCCTGAGTTTTCCCTGCTGCGCATCATTCTGCATACCGGTCGCACTCACCAGATCCGCGTGCAGTTTTCCTCGCGCGCCCTGCCGCTCGTCGGGGATGCGAAATACGGCAGCCGGTATAGGGACTGTGCGCTCGCCCTGTGGTCGCACTCTCTCGGCTTCCGCCACCCCGCGACAGGCAAAGCCATGAGCTTTGCAGCCATGCCCGAAGCCGTTTTCCCGTGGAACGGATTTGAATATTTCAAGTAAAAACATATAATTTTGGAGGATACTATGCGTTATATAGAAGTCACAGTCAACACGCCCGGCGCGGAGATAGACGCGCGCTGTCAGGAAATGGCGGACATGGGAGCCGGCGGCTTCGTCATAGAGAATGAGGAGGATTTCAAGGATTTCCTCGAGCAGAACCACCAGTATTGGGACTATGTGGATGATGAGCTTGAAAACCAGTTTGCCGGCGTCAGCCGCATCAAATGCTATCTGACCGACGACGAGGACGGCCTTGCCGTGCTCCGCCGCATCAACGCCGCCTATGACGATGTTACTACAAGCTATGTTGAGGACAGCGACTGGGAGAACAACTGGCGCGAGTATTATAAGCCTATCGAGGTCGGCGAAAAGCTCGTCGTCGTACCCGAATGGGAGGAAGCGCCGCAGGACGGACGGCTCCCGCTCAGGCTCGACCCCGGCCTTATCTTCGGCACCGGCAGTCACGCGACAACGCGCATGTGCCTTGCCGCGCTCGAGGAGTTTTCAAAGCCCGGTGTGCGTGTGCTCGACCTCGGCTGCGGCAGCGGCATTCTCGGCATCGGCGCGCTCATCCTCGGCTGTGACAGCTGCCTCGGCGTGGATATCGATCCTAAGGCTCCGGACGTCGTGATGTCAAACGCGGCACTCAACGGCATCGGTGCAGATAAAATGACGGCGTGGGCTGGCGATATCATCGCTGACTCTTCTCTCCGCGCCCGCATCGGCGGCGGGTACCAGCTCGTGCTCGCGAACATCGTTGCCGACGTTATCATTCCTCTCTCCGCCGTTGTGCGTCAGTTCATGGCTCCGGGCGCAGTGTTCATCTGCTCCGGCATTATCGAGCACCGCTGGCCTGAAACCGAGGCCGCGCTTGTCTCCAACGGCTTTGAAATTCTCGATCACAAGTCCGAAGAAGAGTGGCACTGCTTCGTCTGCCGCTGATATTGATTCTGGTAAACGAACACCCTCGGAACCGCAGCTGCGGTTCCGAGGGTGCTTGCTTTATTTTCTGTTTACTTCAGATCGTTTTCGTCCACTAATGTGACGTCGACGTCAAAGGTCTCTCCGTCGCGCCAGATCGTAAAGGCGATCGTGTCGCCGACGCTGAGGGTGTTCTTCACGGTGAGGATATCGCTCGTCGCGGAAGCCGGGTTCCCGTTCACGGCGGTGATGATGTCGCCCTGCTGTATGCCCTTTGCCGCAGCGTCAGATTTCTCTTCGACTGCCGAGACATAAAGCCCGGTGGGCAGGTCATAGTGGCTCGTGACGTTCTCCGGTATCGCGCCGACGGTGACGCCTATCGCTGCGCGTCCCCGCATCTCGCCGTACTGCATCAGCGAATCCGCGACCGCTGCGATCGTTGCCGACGGTATCGCAAAACCGATGCCCTCGATGTTCGAGTATGAGGACATCATCTTCATGTTCGTCACGCCGATCACCTGACCGTACATGTTGAACAGCGCTCCGCCGGAATTGCCCTCATTGATGGCGGTGTTGGTCTGCAGCAGCGTCATGCTGTGGCCGTTATAGCTGATGCCTCTGTCTATCGCGGAGATTATCCCATCGGTCAGCGTCATGCGGAAGGTCTCGCCCAAGGGGTTGCCTATCGCCGCGACCTGATCGCCGATGGCAAGCTCCGCGCTGTCGCCGAAGCTCGCGGGTGTCAGGCCTGTTGCCTCTATTCTGAGCACCGCGATATCGCTCGTGCTGTCCGCACCCACGAGCGCCGCATCGTAGCTGCTGTTGTCAAATAGCGTCACGCTTGCCGTATCGCAGTTTTCAATGACGTGGGTGTTTGTGAGTATCAGCCCATCCTCGGAAAGGATGATGCCGCTGCCCCAGTAGTAGCCGTCGACGCCGTCCTGATAGCCCTTTATCGCGACTATCGACTTGGAGCACTGGTCATACAGCTCCTGAAGGCTAAGCTCCTTACCGTGCTCGTTGGAGAGCGTCAGCTTGAAGTCCGGCGCAAGCTCCGCGCGCGGCAGCTTTATCTCCGCATCCTTGCTTTCGGTCGCCTGATAATAGTTATCAAGGTAATCGTTCCAGTCGTCGGGCATACCGTCGCCGCTCATATACGGCACTTCGGCTTTCCGGTTCGAGCCGGAGAATATCAGCGAGCTTGCCGCGATCAGCAGCACGACCAGCAGTATAGCCCCGCCGATGCGCCATGACGCTTTGCCCGGCTTTTTCTTTTTCCGTTCGCTCTCCGGTGAAGTACGCTCCTCAAGCGGAGCATACCAGTCCTGCATATTGCTCATATCTTTTAATCCTTTTATTTATCGGCCAGCTTGAGCGTGAAGACGAACTCCGTTGCTCCGTCCTCGCTCTTCACGGCTATGTCCTCGTCATGGCTGTTGATTATCGACTTCACCAGATACAGCCCCAGCCCGACGCCGTCCTTATCAAGGCTGCGCGA
>CAKTKV010000138.1 GCA_934572355.1 uncultured Oscillospiraceae bacterium | reverse complement strand
CGGCAAGAGCGCCGCTTTCAAACATCTGCGCCGCTTTCTTCTTGCTTATTCTTTCTTCCTCACGGGCAAGCTCCGCCGAATCGGTAATGCCCAATTTGTTTTCAAGCGCCATAGTGTTCCTCCGTCCGCCGGATAGAAATAGGAATTGATAGTATAATTATATCCTACTTGACCGTCAAAATCAATCGCTTCTATCCGGTGGCTTTGGGGCTGTCTTACGCCACGGCCAGCAGCACCGCGCACACTATCGCGACCACGCCACCTATCACGCTCACGACCGTGTATATCTTCTTGGATTCCGGGTCGTGCTTTTCTTTTGAAAGATAGTAGATACCCGCGCCGAGAACAAGCAGTCCGATAACTAATCCAATGATCTTTGTAAGCATTATTTTTTCCTCCAATTCAATAAGAATGCCGAATTTATGATCACGAGCACGGAGCCCGCGTTATGTATCAGCGCGCCGACGACCGGGCTCAGTGTGCCGATTATCGCCAGCGTTATTGCGACGAAATTGAGCGTCATTGAGAAGGTCATGTTGAGCTTGATGGTCGTCATCATCCGCTTGGATAGGGCAACCAAATGCGGCAGCTCCCTGACCTCGTCGTCCACCAGAGCGATATCCGCCGCGTTGACCGCAATGTCGCTGCCCACGCCGCCCATGGCGATGCCGATGTCTGCTTTTTTCAGCGCCGGGGCGTCGTTCACGCCGTCGCCTATCATGCAGACGGGCAATCCCCTGTCCTGATATTCGCCGATGTACCTGAGCTTATCCTCAGGCAGGCAGTTTGCCCGCATCTCGCCGATATTGAGCAATCCCGCAATGCTTGCGGCGGCGTTTTCATGGTCACCGGTGAGCAGCACTGGCTGCACACCGAGCTCTGTCAGGGCGGATATCGTCGCCGCGCTCTCCTCACGCAGCGTATCCGCCAAGGCAAGGAAGCCTATAAACTCGCCGTCCGCCGCTACATAAGTAACGGTGCAGCCTTGGCCGATGTAGTCCCCGGCCTCGCTCGGCGGTGTCATTTCAACGCCGTGCTCAAGCAGCAGTGCCGCCTTTCCTGCAAGAATGCGCTGCCCGTCTATCCGGGCACAAACTCCGCGCCCTGGCAGCATTTCAAACTCCTCCGCCGAACTCAGCACAGCTTCGCTTTTCCTGCCGCAGCTCACTATCGCCTTTCCCAGCGGGTGCTCTGAAAGCTGCTCAGCGGAGGCAGCGAGCCTGTATACCTCAGCCTCAGAAAAGCTCTGCGACACACTCTTCACCGCAACAACCTCGGGCGTGCCGTAAGTCAAAGTGCCGGTCTTGTCAAAAGCGATGACCTTTGCCTTTGCAAGCCTCTCCAGCGCGTCGCCCTCACGGACAAGAAAACCGTGCTTTGTCGCGTTGCTGATCGTGGCCATTATCGCCGTCGGCGTCGCCAGCACGAGCGCACATGGGCAGAACACGACAAGGATGGTCACGGCTCTGATGATCTGTCCGGTGATGATCCACGTCAGCGCCGCGGCAGTCAGTGCAATGACGACTATCCACGTCGCCCAGCGATCCGCAATGCCGACTATCTTCGCCTTGCCCGCGTCGGCTGACTGCACCAGCCGTATCATGCGCTGGATGGAGCTGTCCTCGCCGACCTTCGTTGCTTCCATCTCGAAGGCTCCGAACTGATTGACCGTGCCGCTCGATACCGTGTCGCCCACGGTCTTGTCTACCGGCAGGGATTCCCCGGTCATGACCGCCTGATCGATGGACGTCTGCCCCGAGATAATGACGCCATCCACGGGTACGCCCTCTCCGGGCAAGACGCGGATACGGTCGCCGACCTTCACCTGCTCGGCGGGAATGATCTCCTCCGCGCCGTCACACAGCACGCGCGCCGTCTGCGGCGTCAGGTGCACAAGCTTCTCTATACCGGCTCTGGCCTTTGCGACTGTCAGCTCTTCGAGCAGTGCGCCGAGCTGCATGATTACGGCCACCTCGCCGGCTGCAAAGGTCTCCCCTATGCATATCGACGCGATGAGCGCGAGGGAGACGAGCACGTCCGCCTTTATATCAAACGCCGTCACCAGCCCAATGACCGCTTCAAGAATGATCGGCACACCGCACAGGATTATCGCGACCCACGCGATGTCAAACGGGAACAGCTGAAGCTTCAGCAGACTGCAAATGACTGCCGCTGCCGATATCACCAGCAGCGTAATGTCCTTTTTTGTCCCGCCTATCTCCAGCAGCCCCTCCAGCTTTTCCATAGCTTGCTTCATGTAAGAAGCTCCTTTCTATACCGTACGGGGTATGGGTGCATTATACATATAGGGGTATATGTTGTCAAGAGAAGATATAGAAAAACCAGCCTGCAACCGGCTGGTTTTTCAAAATTATCATTGCATATTCGCGAAGCGCTCCACGGCCTTCGTGAAGCTCTCTATCGTCTTATCGGCGTCGCCGTGCTCTATCCCGTCACGGACGCAGTGCCTGATGTGTCCCTCAAGCACCACCTTGCCGCAGCCGTTGAGTGCGGATTTTGCGGCATTTATCTGCGAAAGAATATCCTCACACGGCACGTCCTCATCTATCATCCGGTCTATGGCCTGAACCTGCCCGATGATCTTTTTCAGGCGGCGGTGCAGGTTTTCCGCGTCCATACATTGTTTCATAAGCGCATCCTCCCATACCGTAAGGGGTATATGTTGAAAGTGGTATGCCTTGATTATAATTTTCGGCGCGGCGCTTGTCAACCGTATAATTTTCATCGTATCTGGTGAGACTAATTTCAGCACCCGGTATATTATTTTACATATTATGTATTGGGCGACTATTCAGGTGGCGGCAATGCCCCGCCGCAAAGTCGGAGTGTGAATCAGTCATGGTCAGACGAGGAGATATCTATTACGCCGACCTCAGCCCCGTGGTGGGCAGCGAGCAGGGCGGCATGCGTCCGGTGCTTATCGTCCAGAACGACACCGGCAATAAACACAGTCCCACTGTGATCGCCGCAGCTATAACCAGCCAGATAGGAAAGGCACGGCTGCCGACGCACATAGAGCTTCACGCCCAGAGCGTGGGACTGAACCGCGACAGTGTAATTCTTTTGGAGCAGATACGCACGATCGACAAGTCCCGTCTGCGCGAGCGGATGGGTAAGCTTGACGACGGAACCATGACCGCCGTTGACAACGCTCTGGCCGTCAGCTTCGGCCTGCTCAACTGAGTCGGCTTTATATGGATCAGCATGGAATCTCATATATCTCCCGCCCATATAATTGGACGGGAGATTTTATTTGGGGGCGACGCTATGGACTATCCGCTTATAATAGACGGCATTGACGCCGGTACTCTCTCCGTCAGTGAGGAGGGGCTGTACACTTGCTTTGAAGCGCACGCCGGGGAGCATGAGGGACTTGTACGGCTCTGGGTCTGCGGCGGCGGAGAGCGCACATACCTCGGCGTTATGCAGCCGTGGAGCGGCGGACTGTATCTGCGCCGCCGCCTGAGCCGCAGCGAGTTGAAGGACTTCCCCACTCAGATAGAGTATGCAACAGGCCATGACGATGGCGGTTTACATAATTTCAAAAATTCTGCTATAAAACCGGATATCGAGTCCGCCGTTCCTACCATAAGTTTACATAATGCAAGTGCCGTTTCGCCCACTCCCTCCTGCCCTTTCCCGGCTGATATCCCCGAGGACACACTGTCCCTGCAATGGTTCTCCCGGTGTGACGGAACTCTTGTCTCCTTTGACGGGATAAGCTGCCTTGTCGCGCTGCCGGCGGAGCTGCGCCATGCCGACCGGCGCGCCGTTATACGAGAGATCGCCGGGCGGAAATACATGATATTCCGCTATTGAGTATTTTTCTTTTTTGTTATATAATACAAAATTACTTAGAGATAACTCGGAGGTACATAACATGTTGATGAATGATCTCATCGTAAAGAAACGCGACGGCGGCGAACTGAGCACCGAAGAAATAGATTTTATGATACAGGGCTATACCCGCGGGGAAATTCCGGATTACCAGATGTCCGCGATGTGCATGGCCATTGTTTTCCGCGGCATGAGCGACCGTGAAACGCTCGACC
>CAKTKV010000137.1 GCA_934572355.1 uncultured Oscillospiraceae bacterium | reverse complement strand
GCGATGTTCTCCTCGGCCTGCGCAAGGCGCACCCGCCACAGCAGGCACAGCACGAGCGTACACACCGAGAACACCACGCACACAGCCTTGAAGAGCGCAGCGCTCCTTTTTCTCATATCTCTATACTCGCTCCGCCACGCGCAGCTTTGCGCTGCGGGAGCGTGGGTTGACTTCAAGCTCCTCCTCGCTCGGGAGTATCGGCTTTCTTGTGACGCTCCTGAGCGTCTTCACAAAGCCGCAGGTGCAGACCGGTGCTTCCCTCGGGCAGGTGCAGCCGTTCTCCCTCGCCGCGATTCCGGATTTCACTATCCTATCCTCCAACGAGTGGAAGCTAATGACGCACAGCCGCCCGCCGATATTGAGCTTGTCCGGTGCCGTCTCCATCATTCTCGCGATCGCGCCGAGCTCGTCGTTCACCGCGATGCGTATCGCCTGAAACGTGCGCTTTGCCGGGTGCTGCTTCTCACGCAGCGCGGCGGCAGGCATTGCACCCTTGATGATGTCCACCAGCTCCAGCGTCGTCTCCACGGGTCTTTGCGCGCGCCTTTCCATTATCGCGCCGACGATGCGGCGGGCGTAGCGCTCCTCGCCGTAATCCCACAGAATACGCAGCAGGCGCTGCTCATCCCATGTGTTCACAACAGCGTAGGCCGTGAGGCTCTCGCCCTTGTCCATGCGCATGTCGAGCGGCGCGTCATTCATGTACGAAAAGCCGCGCTCGGACTCGTCAAGCTGCGGCGAGGACACGCCGAGGTCGAACAGCATCCCGTCCGCGCCATCTATGCCGAGCGAATCGAGTATCGCCGCGGCATCTGAAAAATTGCCGTGGACGAGCGTCACCTTATCCTTAAAGGGCGCAAGACGCCTTCCGGCGCGCTCTATGGCCGTCTCATCCCTGTCGATGCAGATGAGGCGTCCCGAGCCGAGCCGGGAGGCGATCTGATATGAGTGTCCGCCCATGCCGAGCGTACCGTCAAGGTACACCCCGTCAGGCTTTATGTTGAGGTTCTCAATGCATTCATTGAGCATTACGGAAAAATGCTTTGCTTCAATCGCTTCGGATCCCTGTGTCAAAATTCAAGCTCCTCCATAACCGCGGCAATATTCTCCGGTGTCGTCTCCTCTTCAAAGACAGCCTGCCAGGCGTCGCTGTCCCAGAGTTCAGCATGGTTGTTGCAGCCGACGACCGTCACGCTCTTTGTAAGGTTTGCGTAGTCGCGCAGGTTCTGCGGTACGAGCACACGCCCCTGACTGTCGAGCTCGCAGCGCGCCGCATGCGCGAACAGCGGGCGCATTTTCCGCTGCTTGACATATGGCATTGCGTTCACCCGTTCCGATAGCGCGTCCCAGCTTTCGCTGCTGTACGCGCACAGGCAGCGGTCCATCGATATCGTTATATAAAACACCGCGCCCAGCTCCTCCCGGAGCTTTGCGGGCATGAACAGCCTTCCCTTGCTGTCAAGAGAATGCTGGTACTCCCCAGTCATCAAAATGCCCTCCCCCTATCGTGGGACATCTCACCATTTTGCCCCACTTTCTGCCACTTTGATATATATTATAGGGTGGCATAAACAAAAAAGCAAGTGAAACTTTTTGTAAGTTTTTGACATTTTCCTTATCAAAATCGGTAAAAAAAGTGCCCACCCAAAGTCTTGTGTTTTGGGTGGGCTGACTGTTATGTATATTGTGTCGGCAGTGGAAATTATTCCTCCTCGCCGCGCTGGATAGTTTCGACTCCGGTGAGCTTCACGGCGTTCTCCTTCGGCTCCTGCGGCTGGCCGCCGCCCAGAGAGCGGAAGGAATTATGCGCGTTCTGTATCGTTGCGAGCGCGGCGTTCATGCTCTCCTCGGTCTGGCGCATGATGTTGTCCACATACTCGCTCGCGACGCGGCGCAGCTGGCTCGACTTTGCCTCGGCGGCAGAGATCATCTCCGCGCTCTTGGCTCTCGCCGTGCGTATGACCTCCTGCTCCTCTATCATGGCGCGCGCCTGCTCCTCGGCGCTCTTGCGCAGCGCCTCGGCCTCGCGCTTGGCGTTGCCGATAAACTCGTCCCTTGCCGAGACGAGCCTCTGTGCCTCGGCGATGGAGGACGGGAGATTCGCCTTTATTTCGCTTATAATGTCTATGGCTTTCTCGCGCTCGATAATGCACTTGTCGTTGCCGAGGGGAACGCCCCAAGCTTCCGTCACCATGCCGTACAGGATATCAAGCAGCTCTATAACGTCGTTATTGTTGGCCATGCGAGGACTACCTCCATTGTTTGGCTTTTTCTTCTATATCGGGGATGATCGCGTCTGGCACGAGTCCCTTGAGCTCCGCGCCGTACTGGGCTACCTCCCGCACTATTGAGGAGCTGAGGAAGGTGTACCGCTCGCTCGCCGTGAGGAACATCGTCTCGACCGCGGGGTTCAGGCATTTGTTAATCATGTTCATCTGAAACTCATAGTCAAAGTCCGAAGCGGCGCGCAGGCCCTTGACGACCACGGGCTTCTCAAAGCGGCGCACATACTCTGTGAGCAGGCCGTCATAGCTGTCCACCCGCACGTTCTTGTACCCCTCAACGGCGCGTCGCGCCATACTGAGCTTCTCTTCGAGCGTGAACATAGGTGATTTCTTCGCCGCGTTGTGCATCACGCAGACGACGACCTCGTCAAATATCTCTGCCGCGCGGCAGATTATATCGACATGGCCGAGAGTGATCGGGTCAAAGCTGCCCGGGCAGATCGCAGTAGTCATCAAAGGCTGTCCTTTATATACACGGTAAGTTTTACCCTGCCGTAGTTATACTCTTTCTTTTTTCTGTAAGGAACGCGCATATCCGGAAGCGTCTTCTCCCGGCGCGACTCGCATAATATTATACCACCATCCGACAATATGTCAACCGAATTGATGGTTTCCAGCACGGATTCGTACAGTCCCGAGTCATAAGGCGGATCGACGAAAACGAGGTCGAACTTCCCGCAGTGCCGCAGATAGCTCAGCGCGTCCTGCTGCAGTACCGCCGCCGTGAAGCCGCAGGTCTTGAGGTTCTCCTTGACTATCTTCACTGCCGCCGTGTTCTCGTCTATGAACACGGCCTCCGCCGCCCCGCGGCTGAGGCACTCTATGCCGAGCTGACCTGTCCCGGCAAAGAGGTCGAGCACGCGCCTTCCCTCGATGTCGAACTGGATGATGTTGAAAACCGATTCCTTCACGTTGTCGGTCGTCGGGCGGATGTCATAATTTTCCGGTGTCTTGAGTCTGCGCCCGCGCGCCGTGCCTGTTATCACTCTCATTGTTCCTTCTCCTCGCTCTCTTCGCTGCGGAAATATGCGTATATCGCCGCGGCGGTGTTCCGCGGCACGACGAGCGCCAGCTGCTCAACGCTTGCCTCGCGTATCGCTTTGACGGACTTGAAGTATTTCAGCAGGTCCGCTCTCCGTTTCTCGCCGACGCCCGGTATCGCGTCAAGCTTCGAGGCGCAGCTCTCGTTTCTAAGCGAGCGCTGGTACTCTATCGCGAAGCGGTGCGTCTCCTCCTGTATCGAGCCGACGAGCGCGAACACCGCCTGATTGGTCTTTATGCCCGTCTCATGCCCGGCGGAGTCTATCAGCGCCCTTGTGCGGTGGCGGTCGTCCTTGACCATGCCGAACACCGGCACGGTAATGCCGAGGTCGCGCAGCGCCCGCTCCGCCGTCGCGGCGTGCTTGTCGCCGCCGTCGATGAGCAGCAGATCCGGCAGGGTCGAGAACTTCTCGTCGCCCTCCTTGTAGTGGCTGAAACGTCTGTATACCGCCTGGTACATGCTCGCATAGTCGTCCGGTGCGTCAAGCCCGCGTATGCGGAATTTCCTGTAATCACGTTTAAGCGGCTTTCCGTTTATATGCACCGTCATCGCCGCGACTATGCCCGTCGAGCCGAGGTTCGATATATCGAAGGCCTCTATGCGTTTGGGGAAGTCCCGCAGCTCCAGCGCCTTCTGCAGCCATTCCAGCGTCTTTGACCGCCGCTGCTCGGCGGTCGTGCGCCGCTGTATCTCCTCTCGCGCGTTGAGCGCGGCGCTTTCGATAAGCCGCATGCGCTCCCCGCGCTGCGGCGTGTCTATATACATTCTGCG
>CAKTKV010000136.1 GCA_934572355.1 uncultured Oscillospiraceae bacterium | reverse complement strand
ACGGCCTATTGATTTTTTGCTGTGAGGGTGAAGGCTGCTTGCTGAAAAATGCGGTGCGCTTTGTTCGCACGTTTATTGATATATTTAACGGAAACAGGCTGACGCGCGCGGCGGCAGCTCTTTCGTACTACATGACGATGACGTTTTTCCCGGTAGTTATCGTGCTGTATACCCTGCTCGGCAACAGCTACGATAAGGCGATGCGCATCGTGGCGTTTGCGGAGAACCTCATGGCTGAGGAGACGGTCAGCTATATAAGGGACTTTCTCGGCTATGTTGCGGCGAACAACAGCACGGCCATGATGATCGCGGGGCTTACGGTGCTCGTCACCTCAGCGTCTGCGGCGATCCGCTCCATGCAGTTTACGATAGGCGACGCACAGGGCGGGATGCGCTTTCAGGGGATATGGGGCTTCATCGTGAGCATACTGATCTCCCTGCTGCTGATAGTCGCGATATACTTCGGTATGCTCGTCATGCTCACCGGCAGGAGCGTCATGAACAAGCTCAATGAGCTGCTGCCGTTTATCGATATCAGCCAGTCATGGAACCACATGCGCTTTGTTATCCTCGGCGGCATAATGTTTTTGCTGATATGGGGCGTGTATGAGTACCCCAAGAGAAAGACGGACACGTACCACACTTTTCCCGGAGCGATACTTTCGACGCTGGCGCTTGTCGGCGTGAGCATCGCGTTCTCGGTGTTCATCGGAGCGTCGGTGAAATACTCGCTGGTGTATGGCTCGCTTGCGTCCATCATACTGCTGATGATGTGGCTTTACACGAGCAGTACGGTCATCTACTGTGGCATGGCGCTGAACCTGACTATAAGGGATTTTAAGCCAGAACCGCGCATAAAAAAGACAGTGGAAACGGAAAAGGAATAATAAAATAATCGAACCCCATCGGAAAATCATTCCGATGGGGTTCGATTTGTATACCAGTATATCAGTCTCTTGAAAATATGTCACGGGTGTAGACCTTGTCCTTAACGTCGCGCAGATCGTCGCAGAAGCGGTTGGCGATGATGACATCGCACATGGACTTGAACTCGGCAAGATCACCGATGCGGCGGCTGTTAAAGAAATTGTCCTCCTTGAGCGTCGGTTCATAGACGACCATCTCGACACCCTTAGCCTTGATGCGCTTCATGACGCCCTGAATACTTGAGGCACGGAAGTTGTCGGAGCCGGACTTCATGGTAAGACGGTAGACGCCGATGACGCAGTCCTTTTTGCCGTCAAAGAAACCGGCCTTGCGCAGGACGCTGTCGGCAATGACGTCTTTGCGGGTGCGGTTGCTCTCGACAATGGCGGAGATAAGATTCTCAGGGACGTCCTTATAATTGGCGCGAAGCTGTTTGGTGTCCTTGGGCAGACAGTACCCGCCGTAACCGAAGGAGGGATTGTTATAGTGCGTGCCGATGCGCGGATCAAGGCACACACCCTCAATGATTTGCTTCGTGCTCAGACCGCGCGCTTCGGCGTAGGTGTCAAGCTCGTTGAAGAAGCTGACGCGCAGGGCAAGATAGGTGTTCGCGAAAAGCTTCACGGCCTCGGCCTCGGTCGGATTCGTATGCAGAACGGGGATATCCTCCTTTATGGCGCCCTGCACAAGCAGCTGCGCAAAGGTGTGCGCAGCCTTCTGGAGACGCTCATCATCTGTCGGCGCGCCGACGATCACACGCGAGGGGTAGAGATTATCATACAGCGCGCGGCCCTCACGAAGGAACTCCGGAGAGAAGATGATGTTCTTGCTGCCGAACTCACGGCGGACCTTTTCGGTATAGCCGACAGGGACGGTGGACTTGATGACCATTATCGCATTGGGATTCACATCCATGACGATGCGGATGACATCCTCAACGCAGGAGGTGTCAAAATAATTCTTGTCGGGATCGTAGTTTGTCGGAGTCGCGATAACGACGAACTCCGCGTCACGGTACGCGCCCTCCTTATCGGTCGTTGCGGTGAGGTTCAGCTTGCGGGAAGCAAGATATTCTTCGATCTCCTTATCTTTTATAGGCGACTTGCCGGAGTTAATAAGCTCGACCTTGGCGGGTGTCGTGCTCACGGCATAGACCTCGTTATGCTGAGACAGCAGCACTGCCAGAGACAGACCGACATAGCCGACACCGGCAACAGCGATTTTCATAAGCGTTCTCCTTTGTTTATATCTTGTAGTATTCCTTATACCAGCGCGCGAAACGGCGCAGCCCCTCACGGAGCGGAGTGTCCGGCCTGAAGCCGAAGTCGCGCTCAAGCGGGGCAGTGTCCGCGTAGGTTATGGGCACGTCGCCCGGCTGCATCGGGACAAGCTGCTTGTGCGCTTCAAAGTCGTAATCCGCAGGGAGCACACCGGCGCTGACAAGCTCCTCGGACAGGATGCGCACAAAGTCCAGCAGGTTCTCGGGGTGACTGTTGCCGATGTTATAGACCTTGTACGGCGGGACAGGCAGCCCATCTTCACCGGTGGCGCGCTCGGGAGCCTTCGCCATGACGCGCATGACGCCCTCGACGATATCGTCGATATATGTAAAGTCACGCTTACAGTTGCCGTAATTGAATATCTTTATCGTCTCGCCGGCGCGCAGCTTGTTTGTAAAGCCGAAGTATGCCATGTCGGGACGCCCGGCGGGACCGTACACCGTGAAGAAACGCAGACCGGTGCTCGGGATGTTATAGAGCTTCGCGTATGCATGCGCCATAAGCTCATCCGATTTCTTGGTCGCGGCGTAGAGACTGACGGGATTATCGACCTTGTCGTCGGTCGAGTAGGGGACTTTTTTGTTGCTGCCGTAGACAGAGGAGCTGGAGGCATATACCAGATGCTCCACGCCCTTTGCGCCGTTATCATATGAGTGGCGGCAGGCCTCGAGGATATTGTAGAAACCGATGAGGTTGGACTCTATGTACACATCGGGGTGATCGATAGAGTAGCGCACACCGGCCTGAGCCGCAAGGTTGACGACGATATCGGGCTTATACTCGGCAAATATCCCGCCAATAACAGCTTTATCGGCCATGTTGCCGCGGACGAAGGAGAAGCGGCAGCCTGAGCTTTCACGCTCCTGCGCGAGGGCACGGAGCTTTTCAAGGCGGTACTCCTTGAGGGAGACCTCGTAATAATCGTTCATGCTGTCGATGCCGACGACATGGACGCCGCTGCCCTTCAGCAGTGCCTCACACAGAAAGCTGCCGATGAACCCGGCAGCGCCGGTGACGAGGACAGTCTTATTTTCAAAATCAGTCATAAAAGAAACGTCCGTTCATATAATTTGCTCTCTCTATAGAATATACCAAAACCGCCCAAACATCAAGAGTTAATATAATGGGCGTATTTACAAATGGCGTGCGGGTGAGTATAATTTAAAGTAAACCAACCATGGAGTGAAAAACATGAAGAAACATCTTTTCCTTACCGGACCGTCGGGCATTGGCAAGACTACTATCATAAGACAGGCGCTCGGCACGGCGGCGGGCTACGCGGGCGGCTTTATAACGGAGCGCGTGACGGACGGCGACGGACGCGTCGAGGGCTTTGACCTCTATCCCGCCGCGGCGGCAATTGGGCATGACGGCTTTGATGGACTGCGCTTTCTTGACCTCGGCACTGCACCGCCGCGGAAGGACAACGAGGTGTTCCGCGAGAGCGCGGCGCAGATGCTCAGGGAGGCGGAGTTCTACCCGTTCGTGATGCTCGACGAGATCGGCGGCTTTGAGATGCTGATACCGCAGTTCCGCAATGAGCTTGCACAGCTGCTCAACTCTGACGCGCCGATAATAGGCGTCATCAAGGGCGCGGAGAACGCCGAGGAGCTGAGAGCAAGCTTCGGGCTCGGCGAGAAGTTCACGATGCTGACGGATAACCTGCGCGCGGTGCTGGCAAACGATGAGGACACGGTCGTCATCGAGGTGAAGCAGCGCGGCGACGAGACGGCAAGGCGAATAGTCGAGGCCTGGGTGAAGGAGTACGCGGACATAAGGTAATGAAATCCGTCCTATGGACGGATGAAATCTGACTTCGTCAGATGAAATCCAGCCCGCGGCTGGATGAAATCGCCGCCATGGGCGGCGGATATGGTGTCCCCTGCGGGACGAATCAACGCCCATTCAGACTGTCAAAAAATTTCGCTTTGAAGCCAGAGAACTGAGCAGCGGGGGAGCTTGAGGGGGCAAGGCCCGCCTCA
>CAKTKV010000135.1 GCA_934572355.1 uncultured Oscillospiraceae bacterium | reverse complement strand
GTGCCCTTTATCCCAAGCATCTACCGCGACACCGTCGTGTGCTATTCCTACTCCAAGTCCCTCTCCATGCCGGGCGAACGTATCGGTTATGTCTGCATCCCCGATACCGTTACCGACAGCGCCCTGCTCTTCGCCGCCGTCGCCGGTGCATCCCGCGCCTGCGGCCACGTCTGCGCGCCGTCAATGATGCAGCTCGTCATCGCCCGCGCGACGGCGCTGCGCCCCGACCTTGCGGCTTATGACCAGAACCGCAGTCTCCTGTATAACGCGCTGACTGAGATGGGCTATGACTGCGTCAAGCCTCAGGGTGCGTTCTACATGATGGTCAAGGCACCCAACGGGGATTCGCGAGCTTTCTCCGAGCTTGCAAAGCGCGAGAACCTGCTCATTGTCCCGGCCGACACTTTCGGCTGCCCCGGTTTCTGCCGCGTCAGCACCTGCGTCGATCCCGACATGATCCGCCGCAGCCTCCCTGCGTTCAAAAATGTCATCGAAGAAATACGGTAAGCTCTTTTTTTAACAGCAAAAAGCTCCCGCCGTGGTCATCACGGCGGGAGCTTTGTTATATATGCGTTTGTGCTTACTTCAGATTGGTGATCGGCGTCAGTGCGAGGTAATCCTCCAGAGGAGCATCGTTCATCACAAGCTCGATGATCTGGCGGCCAAGCGGATCGAGGTCGTCGGTCATGAACTGCTTGAGCTGTTCCTTGAAGAAGTCGGTCAGGATCTTCGCGCCGGCGTCGTAGCCCTCGAAGCCCAGCTTCGACTGGAGCTCAGGGCGCAGGAAGGTCTGACGGACGTACTGACCGTCGATCTTCATTTCATCAAGCGAGTACCCGAAGATCGGGCAGCGTGCCGGGACAAGGTGCTTCATCCTTATGGTGCCGCCGTGGCGCGCAAGGTACTCACGGGTGATCCACTCGCCCATGAAGCCGACCTGATATGCGCCGATGTGCTGGTTCGGGATGAGGATATTCAGCGTGTTCGGGCAGGCAAGCATCTGATGGAGCAGCATGTTGGCCTGAGTGACCTTCTTTCCGGTGGAGAACGGCCAGTAGGAGCCGACGCCCTCAGCCTTCAGGCCGCTGCCGGCATTGGTGTCAGCGATGGAGGGGTTCTTGAAGCCGCGCGGCGCAATGAGACGCCAGAGCCACGCGATGGAGGTCGGGACTATCTGAACCATGCCCATGACACCGTAGTTCGGAGCCATGACCGTGGACGGCGGCATACGCACGCCGAAGGAGCGGACATTGACCTCCTGCGGCTCATTGCCGGGGACAATGTTCTCGATCATATTGCGCGGGATGATAACGCGGGGGTTGGTGCAGGGCTTGCCGTCGGACTCGGGAACATGCTCCCAGATAAGGCAGGTCGCGCCGGGGACAGCGTCCATATTGAAGAACTCGAGCGGCTCGGACGGATGGATGCTTATGCGCTCATACTCCGGGCTGTTGCCGTAGTAGTTATCGCCGTCCATGCGCAGGAACCAGCCGTCCTCCGCGTCTGCAATGACGAGGTGGCCGGAGCCGTTCTGCATATCCTTGTGAGCAAGGATCATATCGTCAGCGATCGGGTGGATCTTACAGGTCTCGCCGAGGGACAGGTAATACTTTTCACCGCTGACGGTGTGGATACCCATGAGCAGACGGTTATCCTCCTCGCGGTGAATCTCCTCGAGCATTTCGCTCTTGCCGCCGCCGGAAGCGCCCTCATGCATGAAGACGGTCTCCATCTCATACGGGGACTCGAGCCTTGCTGCGGAGGCGTGGTTGGTTATCCAGCCTTCGTTCTCGCCGATGTCAAGAAGCATGGAGAACACGCCCTTCTTCGCGGAGGGGCCGGGATAGAGGTTATATGCAAAGACCTCGTGCAGATTCTCGCTGCGCTGGTGGACAACGACCTGCTTGCCGTTGAAGTGAGTGTGACGGAAGGGCGGGGCGACATAGATGATGGCGCGGGGAGTGAAGCCGTCCTCGACATCGTTGATGCTGACAAAGCCCTGCATATTTGCAAGCGACAGCGCGAAGAACGCGGCGTTCATCGGGCAGATCATAAGGCTGTCATAGCCGTAATATCTGCCGCCGGCGTGGAAGGGCAGCATTATAAGGCGCTGGGAGCCGAGCCACTCCATGGTCTCCTTGCGGAGCTTGGAGAACTTATAGCCGTAGACGTCGGCAAAGCGCGGCTTATCGGTGGGCAGATCGTCGCCGATGCGCATGCAGTCAGGATCGCGGCGGCGCATATAGTCCTCCATGAAGTTGACGGCAGTGCCGTTCTTGCAGCGGACGACCTCGGCCTCCTTGACAAGGCCCTTGCCGTCGATGCTGTAGCACACGTCAAACTTGGAGGTATGCGTGGGGCCGTAGCACATTTCGATGAGCTGCTCCTTGGTCTCGGGATAGCAGAGGCAGTTGGAATTTTTCAGCGTCTGCATAAGATCCTCGGGCAGAACGAACTTTGCCAAATAAGCGTCTGTATACATGTTCGAACCTCTTTTCTGATTTATAGCTCAATGAGCCTGATCCATAAAAACTATGAACCCAATTTATTGTTAATATATTACCACTCTCCGCGGGATTCTTCAATTCTTAAATGTAATGAATTTGGTATTTTTCCCGTCAAGAAAACGCGGTGCGATATGTCTATTTTTAACAACTGTGCATTTTTAATCAAGCGGCAAGCTAACAAATGTATCTTGCATGATGCGCGCCGATAGTGTAAACTGAGGCGCGGAGGGGACGGCAGTGAAGAATTACATGCTCACGCTCTGCTATGACGGCAGCCGGTACAGCGGCTGGCAGAAGCAGGGCAACACAGGCAATACCATACAGGAAAAGTTAGAGACGCTGCTGACAAGGCTGCTCGGGCAGCCGGTGGAAATAGCCGGCTGCGGCAGGACGGACGCGGGCGTTCACGCAAAGCGTCAGGTATGCTCCTTCCGGGCGCAGACCGATATGGACTGCGCAGAAATTCTTGCGCAGCTGCGGCAGTACCTGCCGGAGGACATCGGGGCGCTCACGCTCGAGGAAGCGCCGCCGCGGTTCCACGCAAGGCTTTCATGCACGGAGAAGAGCTATCTATACCGTATATGGAACAGTGCCGCGCCGAACGTGTTCGAGCGGAAATACGTCTACCGTTACCCCGACACGCTCGATACGGACGCGATGAGCCGTGCCGCACAGGCGCTTATCGGGGAGCACGATTTCACGGCCTTCTGCTCGAACCGGCACATGAAGAAATCCGCGGTGAGGACGCTCAAAAGCATAGAGATATACCGGCAGGGCAGCGAGCTGCGCATCCTGCTGACGGGAAACGGCTTTTTATATAATATGGTGCGCATCATCGCAGGGACACTCATTGAGGCAGGGCGCGGTGAGCGCGACGCGGAAAACATCGCCGCGGCGCTCCAAAGCCGCGACAGGAAAAACGCGGGCTTCACCGCCCCGGCACAGGGGCTGTGCCTGTGGGATGTGCGGTACTGAAGAGATCTGAACCTAAAAAACATCGCTGTTCGTGTGAACAGCGATGTTTTTTATTCGTCGAGCTTATAGGTGATGTCGTTGCTGAAGTCGAGCCTCGGCTCGGTGCGGTTCAGCATACGGGCAATCGCCGGGAGATGCTTAAAGATGACGAGCGCCGAGGTGAAGATGCCGAGGCGCAGAAGGAGCGAATCATCGACGATCAGAATGCCGAGGACGATATACGAAAGCGCCCCTATGACAGCGCCGAGTGAGAGATACTTCGTCGTAAGCGTCGCGATGGCTGTGACGACCAGCACGGCGATGCCGAGAGACGTATCCGCGGCAAAGGCCGAGACGATCATGCATATACTCGCATGGCTGCCCTTAAAGTCATAGTAGATCGGATAGAGCCTGCCGAGAGTCAGGCAGAAGCCCGCGAACGCGCGCCCCGCCTCTGCATGCCCCTTGATGCCGAGAAGGATGCCGCCGATGAAAATTGGTATCAGATCCTTCACCAACTCCACGAGCAGGAGCTTCAAGAAGCCGCCGACCCCGTAGATGCGCCGGAAGTTTGAAAGCCACACATTGCCGCGGCCAAGCTTCCATAGGCCGCGCCGGAACACAAAGTTCGAGGCGAGCACCATCGTGTCAAGCCCGCCGAACATGTAGGCGAAAAACGCCGTCGGAATCAGCAGGAGTATATATACCGTCATTCCTTATCCCCTTTCTGGCGGATAACGATGCGGATGGGCGTACCCTCAAGGCCGAAAACAGTCCTGAGCTGGTTTTCGATATAGCGCTGGTAGGAGAAATGGAACAGCTCGCGGCTGTT
>CAKTKV010000134.1 GCA_934572355.1 uncultured Oscillospiraceae bacterium | reverse complement strand
GCCCGACAAGCTCCAATATGTACGGCACGCGCTTCTTGATCTCGGAGTTGGCCGCGCCGACAACGCGCATCGCAAATGCGACATTATCGTACACGTTCATGTTTTCGATAAGCCTGTAATCCTGAAATATGACGCCGAGCGTCCTGCGGACTTTCGGCAGCTTACGGCGCTTTATCGTACCCATGTCAAAATCGTTTACGATTATCTGACCGGACGTCGGGCGGACCTCACCGGTAATGAGCTTCATTATCGTGGTCTTTCCTGAGCCGGACGGGCCGACAAGAAAGACGAACTCGCCGTCGTTAATGGTGAGGCTGACTCCGTCGAGCGCAACAGTGTTGCTGCTCTCGTAGACCTTCCTCACATTGTTCATTTGAACCATAAGTCAATTGACCTCCAAAGCTTTTGTTTCCTGCCAGTGTGCATTGAGCCTGCCGCACCGACAGCGCTTACGATCTATTGCACCTCAGAACTTGCTGTTGTTAAGGGAATCGAGGTACATTTTAACCATCATAGCAACCTTAAAGACGATAGCATGGTCGAACTCGCGCAGATCAAGCCCCGTGATCTTCTTGATCTTTTCAAGCCTGTACACCAGCGTGTTGCGGTGGACATACAGCTTACGCGAGGTTTCGGAGACGTTGAGGTTATTTTCAAAAAACTTGTTGATAGTCTCCAGGGTATCCTCGTCCAAGGTCTCTATGGGATTTTTCTTGAACACTTCGTTCAGGAACATCTCGCACAGGGTGGTAGGCAGCTGATAGATAATGCGCCCTAAGCCAAGAGTTTCGTAATTGATTATTGTCTTTTCGCTTTCAAACACGCGGCCGACCTCAATGGCGACCTGTGCTTCCTTGTATCTATCTGCAAGCTCGCGCAGATGACGCGCGTTCGTGCTGATGCCGATGACGCACTTTATGCCCATCTCCTCAGCGAGGGAGTTTTCAATAGTGTGCGCGGCCTTAAGTATCTCCTCGGGGCAGTTGGTGTTCGGCAGAGCCTTGACGAGGACGATATCCGTCTCGTTGATGTTCAGCACGAAGTCCTTCTGCTTGTCCGGGAAGAGGCGCTGTATAAGCTCCACCGCGGCAACATCGGAATTTTCCGTCTGGCGCACAAGCAGTACAACGCGCGGCTCATCGGTGACGAAGTGCAGCTCCTTTGCGCGGACGTAGACATCACCCGGCAGAATATTGTCGGAAATAATATTCTTTATGAAGGCGGCCTTGTTATGCTTCTCCTCATAATTGTTCTTTGCCTCGTTGAAGGCTACGGCCGAAATGGAGCATATAGTCCGGCTCAGAGAGTCGCTGCCCTCGGTGAATGCCGCGTAGTCAAACTTCGCGCCGGGCGAAGAGAGGGCGCAATAAGTTCTTGTTCCGGTAGAAATGGGATGCTCTGTCCCGTCAAACTCGTAGAGATGAAAGTCGTCCAGTCGGGAGCCTATCATGGCAAGCTCGCTGCACGCGACTACAAACCCCTGCTCGTCAACGACACCTATCGTCCTGTCAACGGCATCCTTTAATTGAATGATCACATTCTGAAAAATTCTGCTGGACATATTTCCTCCCTCTTCTGCCGCCATGAGCAGCCGTGCTGTCTGTGCGATCCGTCCGCGGCTCTTTCGGATCAATATGCACGCTGCCCTTCCGCCGAATGAAGCCGACGGAGCGCCGTATACCCCGGCGCTTCTCCCCCGCGCCGGACTGTTTTTGTTGGGTTTGCCCGCTGTCAATGGCATTCTGCCATACGCAGGCTTCGGCCAATGGGCAATTTACCATATTGCACCGATTGTCTTACTACATAATAACTCTGTTTTATGTAATTTTCAATATAAATTCTCTCTTTTTTTTGTGAACTTTTTTCGTTCAATGTTCTTAACAGTCAAAAACGGCTTGATTTTCAAGGGTTTAATTAAACTAATTGTCCAGAACAAAACTGCCCAACACCTTGGCTATGTCCTCGCTTTTGAGTTCCTTCACTTCTCCCGGCGCAAGAGTGGGGTCAAGCACCAGCGCGCCGACGGAAAGCCGACGCAGCTTTGTAACAGGCTTCTCTCTCGATGCGAGCATACGCTTTACCTGATGGTACTTCCCCTCCATGACAATAACATGGCATCGATTCCCGCCCAACAGCACAAGCTTTGCCGGCAGGCACTTTGTCCCGTCGCCGAGTACTATCCCGTCCTCAAACGCCTTTACGTCGGTCTCATCCGGAGTTCCGTCCACCTCAGCGTAATAGAGCTTCTCTATGCCCGACTTCGGTGAGATCACACGGTGGGCAAAATCGCCGTCGTTCGTGAGCAGCAGCAGGCCGCTCGTGTCCTTATCAAGCCGACCGACCGGGAACAGTCCGATACGGCGGATATCCGGCGGCAGAAGATCCAGCACAGTTTCCTGACGTTTATCCTCCGTGGCGCTCAGCACCCCCTCGGGCTTGTCCATCATAAAATACCGCAGCCGGTTCGTACACAGCTCAACGCCGTCCACGCATATACTGCGCCCCTGCTCTTCTATCTTCATGTCCGGCTGCGCTGCCGCTGTGCCGTCTACCGTGACGCGCCCGCTCTTTATTATCTGCCGCAGCTCGCTTCTGGTCGCAACGCCCAGCTCTGACAGCAGCCTGTCAAGTCTTTTCACCGCCATGTGCCGATCCTCCGCAGTGTCGAAGATTTTTGCCCATCTATTATAGCATACCTGAGCACAAATTTGAATAGCTTATCTCAGGGCAGCCGAATCTATGTGCGTCTGCCGCCGCAGCACACTCTGTTGTCTCCATCTGCCGCTTATGGAGATCCGTTTCCCCCGGTGCTGACTTTGCAAGCGGCAGAATGGAGATACGCTATGACGCAAAAATGCTCAGGCTTTACTAAGAAAAAAGCCCTCATTCTGGTCTTGGGCTTGGGTGTTCTCATACTGCTGCTGATAGTCCTGCGCGCGGTGTTCGCCCCCGGTACGGAATTTGACCTTTCCACGCTTGACGGGCGCGAGGCCTTCCTCAACTCCCTCGGCTGGGAGATCGACAGAAGCACCGAGGAGTTCAGAACTGTCGTTGTCCCGGATAAGCTTGAGGGGATAATGGCGCAGTATAACCGGATGCAGCAGGCGCAGGGCTATGATCTCTCCGACCATCTCGGTGAGCGGTGCTGCCAGTATAGCTATCAGCTCACAAATTATGCCGACTCTGACGGCACTGTCATCATCACCATCTACGTTCAGGAAAATGAAGTCATCGCCGGGGACATACATACCACCGCCGTCAATGGCTTCATGCACGGGCTCAAGCGCAACGCACAGACCCAGAAATAAGTAATGCCGCCCGTGTTCAGGGCGGCATTATTCAGATAGATTTGTTCTTACTTTTCGGCTCTGCCGATACCGAACTCAGCCGCGGCGATCGCCGTGCTGCCGTCTGTGCTGGAGAAATTCATGACGATGCGGTATCTGCCGTCGCCGAGCTTGTCATAGTGGTTAGCAAAATTGAACGTCACCTCATCGGTCGTATTAGCTGGGAGCGTGAGCAGCTGCATGGTAACAAAGTCCTGCTTGTCCGGGATCACGCACCAGTGCCCGTCCTGCCATATTTCGAGCCGCTGAGCCGCGCCGTAGGTGTAGTCCTTGTCTGTGAGGTTTTCAAGCGTCAGCGCCGCCTCTTCGGTCTCGTCGGTCACGGTGCGCTGCTTTATGAATATCTGCACCAGATCGTTCGTCGCCGCCGTGTCATACTCGCTGACTTCATACTTCGTGCCGCCGCAGCCCGCGAAAGAAAGCACCACGGCGAGCACCGCAATAACAGTAAACAGTTTTTTCATTTTTTCCTCCGTATATATCAGATAGCTGCAGGTCTATTTCCGCCTGCATCTATTTGACGTCCTTATTTTGGCTATGTTCCGCAGTGTTTATTAAAAATCTATAAACAAAACCGCGCCGCCATTCCGCCGTCACAGCAGGACGACACCCGCCTTCTCGCATTTCTCGACAGTCTCAGCGTCCCATATTGAAGCCTGCACTTCGCCTATGTGCGCCTTGCCGAGCAGGAGCATCGAAAGCCGCGACTGGCCAATACCGCCGCCGATGGTCAGCGGAAGCTCCCCGGCGAGCAGCGCCTTGTGATACGGCAGCTCGCGTCGGTTATCGCAGCCGGAGATAGTAAGCTGTCTGTCAAGCGCGGCGGGGTCGACGCGGATACCCATAGAGGAGACCTCCATCGCGCAGCCGAGCACATCGTCCCAGAACATGATATCCCCGTTGAGCGACCAGTCGTCATAGTCCGGGGCACGGCCGTCGTGCGGCTTGCCGGACTTGAGCTTTCCGCCGATGCCCATGATGAAGGCGGTCTTGTGCTCCTTCACATAAGCGTTCTCGCGCTGCTTCGGC
>CAKTKV010000133.1 GCA_934572355.1 uncultured Oscillospiraceae bacterium | reverse complement strand
GAAGGGGGCGGGGCAATGGATATCTTTGACCTCATCGGCCCGGTAATGGTAGGGCCGAGCAGCTCGCACACGGCGGGCGCGGTGCGCATAGGCTATGTGGCAAGAAAGCTCCTCGGAGAGGAACCGAAGAGCGCGAGGATCACACTGCACGGCTCCTTTGCCGCAACAGGCCGCGGCCACGGCACGGACAAGGCGATAGTCGCGGGGCTGCTGGGCATGCGCCCGGACGACGAGCGCATACCGCGCAGCTTCGAGCTGGCTTGGGAGCAGGGGCTTGACTTCTCCTTCGAGCTGCGGGAGCTGCGCGCGGCGCATCCGAACACAGCAAGGCTCGACCTCACCGGCGAAAGCGGGAAGCGGCTCAGCATGACGGGCGCGTCCGTCGGCGGCGGGCGCATAGAGGTGCGCGAGCTTGACGGGATAGCGCTCTCGTTCTCGGCGGAAAAGCCGACGCTCATCATCCGCAACGAGGATCAGCCGGGGAGCATATCAATAGTTTCGGCGGTGCTGGCAAACCTCGGCATAAACATTGCGACCTTCCACGTAAACCGCAGCTCACGCGGCGGGCAGGCGATAATGGTCATAGAGTGCGACTCGGCCGTATCGCAAAGCACGGTGAACACCATCGCGGCGATGCAGGGGATAATAAGCGCGGCGGCGGTCGACACGGACTGAGGAGGTTTGAGCGATGGCGGTATTTTTATCGGTAAAGGAGCTTCTCTCGGGCGCTGAGAGCGCGGGGCTGGAGCTTTGGGAATACGTCCTGCGCGCGAGCGCGGACGAGACAGGGATAAGCACGGAGCACTCATGGGCGCAGATGGCCGCGCGGCTTGAGGCGATGAAGAAGGCCGACGCCTCTTATGACGCTGGGATGCGTTCGCACAGCGGACTGACCGGCGGGGACGGCGCGAAGATGGACGCCTACGCCGCAAATGGCGGCGGGATATGCGGAGATTTCATCGATGGCATTCTTGCCGCGGCGCTGCGCATGGGCGAATGCAACGCATGCATGCACTGCATCGTCGCGGCTCCGACGGCAGGCGCGTGTGGGGTTCTGCCGGCGGTGCTGCTGCCATACGGCAGACGCTATGGGCTCTCCGACGACGCGCTTATAAAGGCGCTGTATGTCGCGTCCGGCTTCGGCGCGGTGATTGCGCAGCGCGCGTCGATATCCGGTGCGGAAGCGGGATGCCAGGCGGAGATAGGCACAGCGGCGGCAATGGCCGCGGCAGCGCTCGTATACCTCCATGGCGGCAGCGCCGGGCAGATGGCAAACGCCGCGGCGATGGCGCTCAAGAACATGATGGGACTGGTGTGCGACCCTGTGGCGGGCTTAGTCGAAGTGCCGTGCATAAAGCGCAACGCCGCGGGCGCGATGAACGCGCTGTGCGCCGCTGAGATGGCGCTGGCGGGGATAGAATCGCGCATACCGCCGGACGAGGTGATAGACGCAATGGCGGCGGTCGGCGCGGCGCTCCCCTCCTCGCTGCGCGAAACGGGCATGGGCGGCATTGCCGCAAGCCCCACGGCGGTGAAGTTCAGGGAAGAGTTCTTCGGGCAGTGACTGATCGACGCGGTGCTCTGTATATTATAGAAAATGCGGCAAGCTTTTGCTGCCGGCGCGCTCCGCGGGGTGACTTTCTCGACGTGGAGAAAGTCACCAAAGACACGTTTAGGAGGCGGGGATTCCGTTTTCCCCGCCTCCTAAAAACCTCCACCCTTGAACCGGCAGAAGGGGGATTGCGATCCCCCTTCTGGAACCCCTTGGGGTTGGTGCAATACTTAGACACAATACTGTCTTTTTGAGAAGATAAACTAAGCTTTGCGGGCTTAGCAGGATAGATAGAAAAGCATACTTTCCCGCAATTTTCATGCAGAGATTTTGTCAAATTGTCCTTTGACTTTTGGCCGCATTATCTGATACAATACACACAACAACGAGTAGCTGACAGCGTAATTCCGGTTGTCAGCTGCACGTTGTTTTTTTATTATTCAGGGAGATATTGAAATGGAAAAATCGGAAAAGCTCTGGAGCCGAAACTTCGTGCTCATCATTGTTATCAACTTCCTTGTGTTCATGAACCACATCATGCTGCTGTCTACCTTCCCGTTTTACATCGAGAGTCTCGGCGGCAGCGAAGCGCTGGCCGGACTTGCGGCGACACTGTTTTCATTCGTCGCGGTGCTCTGCCGCCCATTCGTCGGCTGGATGCTCGACAACGGAAAGCGCAGGACTATCCTCGCGATAGGATTGTGCGGGATGATCCTGATGCCGCTGGGATATATGGCCGCGTCGGTCATCTTCCTCGCCTTTGTGTTCAGGATGGTGCACGGCGCGGCGCTCGCGCTGTCGAACACCTCGACGGCGACGATCGCCTCCGACGTAATCCCCCGCTCCCGCTTCTCCGAGGGCATGGGTATGTTCGGCATGGCGACGGCGCTTGCGACCTCCTGCGCCCCGGCGCTCGGCCTTTACCTGATGAACAGCTTCAGCTACACGGTGCTCTTCCTCTGCGCCGCTGGTTCGGTAGTCATTGCGGTCATCCTGTTCCTGCTGCTCAGGCTCAAGCCTGTTGAGGCTGCCCCGCACCCGCTGAATGTCAAGGCGCTGTTTTCAAAGTCGGCAGTACCGGCGTCGGCAATCGCGCTGGTGTTCATGCTGACTTTCGGCGCGCTTGAAAACTTCCTTGCGAAATACGCCGCCGAAAAGTCGCTCCCCTCGGGCGGGCTGTTCTTCGCGATAATGGCGGTCATGCTGCTGATAGTCCGCTTCACCCTCGGCAAGTACGCCGACAGAAAGGGCGAGGGCATGTTCGTCTACTCCTGCAACGCAGCGATGTTCGCGGCCTTTCTGCTGCTCTCGCTCGCGCCGAACAGCGTGACGTTAATCCTTGCGGCGATCCTTGCGGGCTACGGCTTCGGCGGGCTTGAGCCGGCCTTGCAGTCGATGGCGGTACACACTTCCTCCCCCGCCGAGCGCGGCTCGGCAAACTCCACGTTCCTCTGCGCTTATGACATTGGTATTGGTCTCGGCGGCGGCATTGCCGGGTGGCTCATCACAGCGACGGGCTATGAGAACATGTTCCTTGTGCTCTCGGCGGCAAACATCGTCTCCGTGCTGATGTACGTCTTCTGGGGCAGACACGACCCGTCGTCCCTGTCATATTCCCTGCGTCAGGCACAGAAGAACGAGGTGAAATGAAATGCCGAACACGAAGGGAGAAAAGGTATTCTTCGGAATACTCATGTCGGTGCTGATGGCACTCGGCATGGAGGTATACAATGTGGCCTTCAAGATGGGTTATAACGCCATGCCCGGCGGGCTGAGCAATATGACAAATGCCGTCTTCCCCGACGCGCTCAAGGAAGCAGCTTTCATGTGGATATTCGTTTTCATTTTCTCAAACCTCTGGGGCAACCGCGTCGGGCATTATCCGTCCGGAGAAAGATAATCCGTTCTTTATAACGCTGATGATATCCGGATGCACGGTGCTGATAATGTGCCCGACGATGAGCCTTGTCGCCAGCATACTCTTCAATATCTGCCTCGGCGGTGCGCCGGTCGCGCAGCTGCCGGCAATATGGGTCGGGACGGTGCTGAAAAACTTCCCAATGGCGCTGCTGTGGAACCTCTTCGCCGCGGGGCCGCTGACGCGGCTGATATTCCGCGGGGTGTGCCGGCGAAATATACAGTTGAAATCCGCGGAAGATAGTATATAATGGTGTTTGCAGGGAAACCGTTTCCCAAATTTCCAAAGCTGCACCACTATAATATACATACCGTCAGGAGGCTATTATGGTTAAAGTTGATCTCACCGGCGCTGCCGGATTCTTTACCGCAGCAGGCCCCGATTATGAGCTTGCCGCGCTCGCGCACAAGACGCTTGCCGACAAAAGCGGTCTCGGCAATGATTTCACCGGCTGGGTGGAGCTGCCCCGCCGCATAAAGGAGACTGAGCTTGACCGCATAGTCGCCGCCGCGGAGAAGATACGCAGCCGCTCAAAGGCGCTGGTCGTCATCGGCATAGGCGGCTCCTACCTCGGCGCGCGCGGCGCGATAGAGCTGCTGAGGCCCATGCCCGGCAAGGATGACCCGAAGGTCTTCTTCATGGGCAACACACTTTCCACCGACACGATATGTGACACCATCGCCGCGCTCGGCGACATGGACTTTGACGTGAACGTCATTTCCAAGTCCGGCACGACGCTTGAGCCCGCGGTCTCCTTCCGCATCTTCCGCGAGATACTCGCGAAGAAGTACGGCGACAAGGCGGACGAGCATATATTCGCCACCACCGACGAGCACAAGGGCGTGCTCCACGGCCTTGCAGAGCAGCACGGCTGGGAGAGCTTCGTTGTTCCCGACGACGTCGGCGGGCGCTTCAG
>CAKTKV010000132.1 GCA_934572355.1 uncultured Oscillospiraceae bacterium | reverse complement strand
TGCCGAGGCTATCGCCGCATCTATCGACAAGCTCATAAGCCCCGAGTACGGCGTGATCTCCTCCATGAGCGAGATAGACGCTGTCGGCCACCGCGTGCTCCACGGCGGCGAGAAGTTCTCACAGCCTGTTCTCATTAACGGACCGGTCATGGACGCTATCGAGGAGTGCATCCCCTTCGGGCCGCTGCACAACCCCGCAAACCTCACCGGCATCAAGGCATGCCAGACCGTCATGGGCGACGTGCCCATGGTCGCAGTGTTCGACACCGCTTTCCATCAGACCATGCCGGGCAAGGCATATATGTACGCTCTGCCTTATGAATACTACAAAAACGACAGTGTCCGTCGCTACGGCTTCCACGGCACCTCCCACCGCTATGTCTCCGGTCACTGCGCCGAGGTCATGGGCAGACCTGCCGAGGAGCTGAAGCTTATCTCCTGTCACCTTGGCAACGGCTCTTCTATATGCGCGATCGACGGCGGCAAGTGCGTCGACACCTCGATGGGCTTTACGCCTCTGGTCGGCCTGCCGATGGGCACCCGCTGCGGCGACCTCGATCCGGGCGCAATGCAGTTCATAATGAATAAGCACAACATCGGCATCGACGAAATGCTGACTATCCTCAACAAGAAGTCCGGCGTGCTCGGCATCTCCGGCGTGTCCTCCGACTTCCGCGATCTGGACAAGGCCGCAGAAGAGGGCAACGAGAGAGCACAGCTCGCGCTCGATATGTTCCATTACTGGGTCGCGAAGGTCGTCGGCTCCTACGTTGCGGCGATGAACGGCGTTGACGCCATCATCTTCACCGCCGGCGTCGGTGAGAACTCCTCCTACACCAGAGCCGCTATCTGCGAATACTTCGGCTATCTCGGCGTGAAGATCGACGCCGAGGCAAATGCAAAGCGCGGTCAGGACATCATGATCTCCACTCCCGATTCCAAGGTCAAGGTCTACGTGCTCCCCACGAACGAGGAGCTTGTCATCGCAAGAGACACCAAGGCTATTGTCGACGCGCTCTGATATAACAATACCGTACATCTTCAGGCGGCTGCATCACGCAGCCGCCTTTTCATTTTTACATGGTCTGCCGGACGATGGCATTATCACCAAGCGCGCGGCGCTGTGCGGCCTTTAGGCGATCATTATATCCAAAACTTCAGTTTTATGAATATTTACTATTGCAATATACGTCGGATTACAATATACTCTGGCATTATTTCAATTGCGAATATGCAGTATTGGTGGGATAAGCATGAATAATTATCAATTTGCTTACGGAGACGGTACAGTAACGCTTCCGCTGGAGGGTTGCAATATCCTCGGCGAGCTGCACGGCAACAAGGTGGAGCCTATAAGGGACATACGGTCGGCGCTGTGGGAGTCTCTCGACGAGCCGATCGGGAGCGAGGCGCTGTACAAGCGCGTCAAGGCAGGAAACACCGTTGCGCTTATAGTCAGCGACATGTCGCGCTTCTGGATGCGGCAGGATCTTGTCGTCCCGCATCTGGTGGATTATCTCACTCAGCGCTGCGGGGTGCGGGAAGCGGACATCAGTATCGTCATCGCAAACGGTACGCACGAGGGCGGCGACGGGCAGGAGCTGCGTACTCTCGTGACCGACGCGGTATACAACCGTATCCATGTTGAGAACCATGACTGTGAGGCTGAAGACCTTGTGTACCTCGGCACGACGCCGCACGGCACGCCCGTGTCCATCAACCGCACAGCAGCGGAAGCGGATATCGTGATCTGTCTCGGCGCGGTGACGCACCACGTGATGGCAGGCTTCGGCGGCGGGCGCAAGAGCATACTGCCGGGCATCAGCAGCCGCGAGACGATATTCCATAATCACGCATTCTCCCTTGACGCAGCGCAGCTGCGCTCAAACCCCGCCATCGGGAACGGTGTGCTCAAGGACAATCCCCTGCACGAGGACATGTGCGAGGCAGCAGGTATGGTAAAGAATCTGTTTATCATCAATCTTGTGATGAACGCCCAGATGCAGCTTGCCGCCATCTTCTCCGGGCACTATCTTGATTCTTGGGAGCAGGCTTGCCGCACGGTGGACAAGATATATCAGGTGGATATACCGGAGAAGGCTGACGTCATCGTCACGAGCTGCGGCGGCTTCCCGAAGGATATTTCACTCTACCAGGGCACCAAGGCCATCGACAATGTGGAGTCCGGCCTGAAGCCGGGCGGGACGCTGATACTGATAATAGAGGCGCGGGACGGCGGCGGACCTGCTGAGTACTTCGACTGGTCGAAGGATCTTACCGCTGGGACGATAGAGCAGCGCCTGCGCGAGCATTTCACGGTCGCGGGCTACATCTTCTTCCTCAACTGCGAGCAGGCACAGCGCTACAACATTCTGCTCTATTCAAGCATTGACCCGAAGGATGTTGAGCCGATGGGGATAAAAGCGTTTTCCGATGTGGATTCCCTGCTTGCCGCAGCGCAGCTTGATGGCAAATCGATCTACGTGATACCGAACGGCTCGACGGTAATACCGCATGTGAAGGAGGACGCTGAAGCATGAAACGCAATTACATCGCAAAAAGATTTCAGGGTGCCGGCAGCGCGCTGTCGCTCGACACGGAAGCTCTCGCAAAGTATAAGGACATAATCGACCTGAGCATCGGTGACACGGATTTTATCACCGACGAGGGCATAATAAACGCCGCCTTCCGCGACGCGAAGGCCGGCTATACGCGCTATGGCGACCCCAAGGGCGACCCGGAGCTTATAGACGCAGTATGCCGCGCGTGGCAGGAGGATTTTGACCAGAAGCTTGCGCACGACCATGTGCTCGTGAGCGCGTCAAGCTGCCTCGGCATGGCGCTGGTGATGTTCTCGATCCTCGACCCCGGCGATGAGGTAATTGTTTTTTCACCGTACTTTCCCATGTACCGCACACAGATAGAGCTCGCGGGCGGCGTGTGCGTCGACGTACCGACCTACGCGAGCGAGGACTACGCAATTGATGAGGCGCGTCTGCGCGCGGCCATTACGCCGCGGACGAAGGCAATAATATTCAATAACCCCACAAATCCCACCGGCATGGCCTACGGCAATGACACGCTCGAAATGCTCGCACGCGTCGCGAAGGAATATGACCTGCTGATTGCAGCGGACGAGATTTACACGACCTATCTCTACGAGGGCGACTTCCGCCCCCTCCGCACTCTGCCTGGGATGGCTGAACGTACTATTACTCTCAACAGTTTTTCAAAGAACTTCCTTATGACCGGCTGGCGCGTCGGCGTTATCATCGCTGAACCCGAGTTGCTGGAAGTCATGAACGATATTAACGGTTCTCTCATCTATACCGCGCCCTCGATATCGCAGCGCGCCGCGATCCATGCACTCTCGATGCGCCGCGAGATACGCGAAAAATACGTCACCGCATACCGCGACCGTATCTTTTATACAGCAGACCGCATAGAAAAAATTCCGTATCTCAGTCTTGTGCGGCCTAAGGGTACGTTCTATCTGTTCCCCGGCATAGAGAAAACCGGACTCACGGACGACGAGTTCTGCAATGTGCTGCTGGACAAGGCGCATGTCCTTGTAAGCCACGGTAAGGCCTTCGGCACGGCAGGTGTCGGGCACTTCAGAATTGCATGCACAGTGGGTATTGATACACTTAAAATTGCATTTGACCGCATGGAAAAGCTTTCGTTCTGAGCTATTCTCCCTGTTTTTGCATAAATTGCACAATTCTGATGGGTAATTATTCATGTTTCTCATAAGAACTGAGTATTTACAAATCTGAATTAGTGAGTATAATTATGCACACCACTTACATATTCGTGCATATAAATGCACGAGAGGGAGGATAAAATGAAAAACCTTAGCATACTCCAAAAAATGCTGTTGCTGGCACTCAGCGCCGCGATGCTGCTGACCGTCCTTACCGGATGCGGCAGCAGTGAAACCGCAGCTCCGCAGGATGAGCAGGCAACCGAAGCACAGGCAGAAGAGCAGTCCGCCGCTGAAGCCTCCACCCTGCTTGAGCAGATCAAGGCCAAGGGCAAGCTCGTCGTCGGCACTGAAGCACAGTACGCCCCCTACGAGTTCAAGGATCTCGATGCTAACTTTGTCGGCTGCGACATGTGGCTGGCTCAGCAGATCGCCGACAGCCTCGGCGTTGAGCTTGAGATCGTCGACATGTCCTTCGCAGGCATCATCCCCGCAGTGCAGTCCGGTCAGGTCGACCTCGGCATAGCCGCCTTCACCAACACCCCCGAGCGTGCAGAAGAAATTGACTTCAGCGATCTGTACGAGACCAGCGCACAGCTGCTGATCGTCAAGACCGGCAACGCTGACACCTACTCCACCAAGGAAGCCCTCGCAGGCCAGAAGGTCGGCGCACAGAAGGGCACCATCCAGTCCCAGCTCATCCAGTCCGCACTTCCCGAC
>CAKTKV010000131.1 GCA_934572355.1 uncultured Oscillospiraceae bacterium | reverse complement strand
AACGAAGGCGTCGAGCGCGCGGCCTGCGACTATATCTCCGGCATGACCGACGGCTACGCGATGGAGAAGTTCGGCGAGATATTCATCCCGTTCGCGTGGACGGTAAAGTAAAGTCGCAAAAAGTCTCTGCTTTGGGGAGGTGAGCGCTCATGGCGTTTCCCGAAAATTTCATATCGGAGCTTATTGAGAGAAACGACATAGTATCGGTCGTGTCCGATTACGTGAGGCTCACTAAGCGCAGCGGCTCGAACATGTTCGGCCTGTGCCCGTTCCACAGTGAAAAGACGCCGTCGTTCTCTGTGTCGCCGGACAAGCAGTTTTATCACTGCTTCGGCTGCGGCAAGGGCGGCGGGGTGATAAACTTCATCATGGACATCGAGAACCTGAGCTATCCAGAGGCCGTTGAATTCCTCGCAAAGCGCGCGAACATGCCGATGCCGGAGGAGACGAACGACGCTGAGAGCCGCAAGCGCGCGCGGATGCTGGCGCTGAACAAGGACGCGGCGCGCTTCTTCTACGACCAGCTCTCCACACCTTTGGGTGAGAGCGCGAGGGAATACATAGGAAAGCGGCAGATACGCCCTGCAACGGTCAAACGCTTCGGGCTCGGCGCCGCGCCCGACGATTGGAGCCTGCTCTTAAACGCGATGGAGAAAAAGGGCTACACCGGGCAGGAGCTTTTCGAGGCTGGGCTTGCGCGGCGCGGGAAGAACGGCGGCTATTACGACACCTTCCGCAACAGGCTCATGTTCCCGGTCATAGACGTGCGCGGGAACGTAATAGGCTTCTCCGGGCGCATACTTGGCGACGGCGAGCCGAAGTACATGAACAGCCCGGAAACACTTGTATTCAACAAAAGCCGGAACCTTTTCGCCTTGAATCTGGCTAAAAAATCAAAAAGCGGATATATAATTTTATCAGAGGGAAATATAGACGTTGTGAGCCTGCACCAGGCGGGCTTCGACAGCGCGGTCGCCTCGCTCGGTACCTCGCTCACGCCAGAGCAGGCGCGGCTTCTCTCGCGGTACACGAACGAGGTCATCATCGCCTACGATAACGACGGGGCGGGCATAAAGGCCTCGCAGCGCGCGATAGGCATTCTTGAAAAGCTGGACATGAAGGTGAAGATCCTGCGCGTCACAGGCGCGAAGGACCCGGACGAGTTCATCAAGACCAAGGGACCGGACGCGTTCCGGAACCTGCTGGACGGCTCTGAGAACCAGATCGACTACCGCCTGCACGCGGTGACAAGCAAGTACGACCTGACAGTGGACGAACAGAAGGTGGAGTTTCTGAAGGAAGCCTCCGACCTTGTGGCGCGGCTGCCGGGCGCGGTCGAGCGGCAGGTGTACTCGATGCGCATAGCGTCGATGGCGGGCGTCGCGGAGAACGTGGTCGCCGACGAGGTCGAGCGGCTGCGCAAGCGCCTTATGAACAGGGCGGCGAGATCGGACGCGCGGCAGATAGCAAAGCCGAGCTCCGTCGTCGCAAACTCCGTGTCGATGAAATACTCAAACCCCGAATCGGCTGCCGCCGAGGAGGGGCTGATTCGGGTGCTGTATCTTGAGCCGGAGATCGCATCATTGGTCGCGCTGCCGGGAAAAGAGGAATTTTCTTCCCCGGAGCTTGCGCAGATATATTCCTCGCTCTTGGAGAAAATAAGGCGCGGCGGCGCACTCAGCATCGAGACTTTATCGGACGCGCTGACTTCGGACGAGATGAGCCTGCTGGTGAAAATACTTCAGCGGCCGGAGCGACTGAGCAGCAGCCGAAAAAGCGCCGAGGACTACATAGCAAAAATCATAAATCAAAAAATCGACAGCTCCGATTTGCGGGCATATGCCGAGCATTTAAGACAAACAAAAGGATATGAGGGATAAGATTATGTCAGAAGAACATGTTTACACCGAACAGGAACTGAGCAAGATGGCCGACGCGCTGCTGGAAGAGGCGGATCACGTGGAGATTCCCGCGGAGCCCAGCCGCGGCAAAAAGAAGCCCGCCAAGAAAAAGGACGCCGCGCCCGAGCAGAACACCAAGACCCCTGAGGAGCGCCTGAACGAGCTGCTCGAAAAGGGCAAGAAGGCCGGCAAGCTCACCGCCAAGGAGCTGGAATGCCTTGAGGAAATGAACCTTGACGGTGAAGCCGTCGACAAGTTCTATGAGACGCTGGAGAAAAACGGCGTCGATATAGACGTTGGCGCTGACGATCTGCTCCCGCCTATCGACGATGTGCTCCCCGACGTTGATGACCTTGCGGGCATCGAAGAGGTCACGGACGAGGAGATAAACGACACCGACGCGCTGATGGACAGCTTCTCCACGGACGACCCGGTGCGTATGTATCTCAAGGAAATAGGAAAGGTGCCGCTGCTGACCCCCGAGGAGGAGGTAGAGCTTGCGATACAGATGTCCCAAGGCAATGAGGAAGCCAAGCACCGCATGACCGAGGCAAACCTGCGTCTGGTCGTGTCGATCGCCAAGCGCTATGTCGGCCGCGGGATGCTGTTCCTTGACCTGATCCAAGAGGGCAACCTCGGCCTTATCAAGGCCGTCGAGAAGTTCGACTACACCAAGGGCTATAAGTTCTCCACATACGCGACATGGTGGATACGTCAGGCGATCACCCGCGCCATCGCCGACCAGGCGCGCACGATCCGCATCCCCGTACACATGGTGGAGACGATAAACAAGACCATCCGCGTCTCCCGTCAGCTGCTGCAGGAGCTGGGGCACGATCCCTCGGCAGAGGAGATCGCAAAGGAGATGGACATGCCGGTCGACAAGGTGCGCGACATCCTCAAGATCGCGCAGGAGCCGGTGTCGCTCGAAACGCCTATCGGCGAGGAGGAGGATTCCCACCTCGGCGACTTCATCCCCGATGAGGACGCGTCCGAGCCGTCCGAGGCGGCAAGCTTCTCGCTGCTGCGCGAGCAGCTTGAAGAGGTGCTCGACACCCTCGCCCCGCGTGAGAAGAAGGTGCTGGAGCTGCGCTTCGGCATTGTCGACGGACGCACCCGCACACTTGAGGAGGTCGGCAAGGAATTCAACGTTACGCGTGAGCGCATCCGCCAGATCGAGGCGAAGGCTCTGCGCAAGCTGCGCCACCCCAGCCGCTCCAAGAAGCTCAGGGATTTTCTGAATTGATTCAATTATTATACCGGCGGGCACATGTTGTGCCCGCCGGTATAACTTTTCATATCATTTTATTCTCACGGCTCTGTGTGCCTCGCCGGTTTTGAGCGGGTTCACTGTCCCGCCGCTGATATCGAAGATGCGCGCGGTGAAGTCCGCCTCAGTCTCCGCCGGGATGAGCACCTTGAGTGTGACGCTGGAGGAATACTCCACGTCCTCGACGATGCCGCCCATCGCGGTACACTCGGTCTTGAGTCGCTCCGCACCGGAATATGAGCACTGCACATCCATGCACGACCATGGGCGCACGACCGACGTCCCCGCCGCGGCGAGCGCGTCCCCCGCGCTTTTCGTATACGCGCGCAGCAGTCCGCCCGCGCCGAGCAGCACGCCGCCGAAATAGCGCGTGACGACGCAGACACAGTTTGTCATGTTCTGGCGGCGCAGCACCTCAAGCATTGGAATACCGGCGGTGCCCTGCGGCTCACCGTCGTCACTGTAGCGCTCGGCGCCGTTTTTGATGATATAGCACCAGCAGTTGTGCCGCGCGTCATAATATTTTTTCTTCATCTCGGCAACGAAAGCCTTGGCCTCGTCCTCAGTCTCGACACAGCGAACGTGCCCAAGAAAGCGTGAGCGCTTCTCGGTAAACTCGGCCTCGCCGGGGGCTGATGGGATATAATACTCGCTCAATCCTCCCAGTCCTCCTTGGGTTCAACATAGCCGGGGATGAACTGCTTGACCTTACCGAAAAGCTCCGGCCCGACTGTGACCTCGGCCTCGATGCCGGAATCGGTATACTCCATGGAGTGCACCTGCGCCTCGCGGTTGAGGCTGTCGGCAAGGCCGGCGTTAGAATAAGGTATCTTCAGCATGACTCGCTTCTTGCCGCGGTCGAGCATGGCGGAGAGCGTATCGACAAGCTCCTTTGCCCCCTCGCCGCTGCGGGCGGATATGCAGACGATGTTCTCCCCGTGCGGCAGGATGCCGATATAGGCGTCGCACTTGTTGAATACGCGGATGCATGGCGTGTCCTCAGCGCCGAGCTGACGGATCAGCGAATCGACAACGCGCGCCTGCTCCTCCCATTCAGGGTTCGAGATATCGATGACGTGCAGGAGCACATCGGCATAGCTCAGCTCCTCGAGCGTCGCTTTGAAAGCCTCGATAAGATGCGTGGGCAGCTTGCGGATAAAGCCGACGGTATCGGAGAGCAGCACCTCCTGCGTCTCGTCAATACGGAAACGGCGGGTCGTGGTGTCAAGGGTATCGAACAGGCGGTCGTTTGCGGGGATATCGGAGCCGGTAAGGCAGTTAAGCAGCGTGGACTTGCCC
>CAKTKV010000130.1 GCA_934572355.1 uncultured Oscillospiraceae bacterium | reverse complement strand
GGTCGGTACGGTCAGCGGTATCGTTGGGGTCTGCGCAGTAGCCATGGGTATTTGAATCGCCAAAGCAGACAATGTGTTTTTTCATGTGCGCAGTCTCCTTACTTCTTAATCTCAGGCAGGGAAGCGGCGGCGGCGGACTGGCCGACGCGACGGAACTTCTCATCCGGAAGGGCGAGAAGTATCTTCTCCTCAAGCTCGCTGTACTCATCGCGCAGGACGCGCTCGCACTCGCTGATGATAAGCTCGCCCCCGCGCCCGGACATCACGCGCCCGAGCAGCAGCACATGGCGGAAGTGATACATGTCGTGGTAGAGTGCGAGCGAATGCGCCAGATACACGCCGATGCTGCGGTATATCGCCGCTGCGCGCTCGTCGCCGTTGTTCATCAGCGTCTGAACGGCCTTGAGCTTCTCCGCCGGGGAGAGAGCACCGTCAAGCTCGATGCCCGCTGCCGGGGCGAGCTTTATGACGCCGTCCTGCGAGAAGTATTTCACGCCGCAGCCGATATCGAGCGACCACTCATCCCGCATCGCGCCGGGGTTTGCGTCCACGGGGATGAAGGCAAGCTCGTTGAGCCAGCCGGTGATGTACCCCTTTTCGTCGACATAGCCACCGGCCTCGCTCGTGCCCATGGCGATGCCGAGGATGTTCGTGTCCTCAAGGCTGATAGCCCCGGCGAGCGCGGTGACGTCCCCGTCGTTAAAGACGCAGAAGGGCACGTCGCCGAAGGTGTCGGTAATGGCGCGGATGTAGATGTCCTTGACCTTCGCGTCGAAGAGCTCCTGCGGAACTTTAAGGAAGAGCGAGGCGTTCATGGTGCGGTCGTTTATGTACACGCCGGCACTCGACACGCCCACCGCGTCCACGCGCGGCATATGTGCCGCCGCCGACTTGAGCGCGGCGACGATGCCGTCATAGTGATAGTCGGGGTCGGAGTTCGTCTTAGGGAACCACACGACCTCTTCGGAATACACGGTCTCGCCGTCGATGACGGCGGAGACCTTGCGGTCACTGCCGCCCGCGTCAAAGCCTATGCGACAGCCGTCAAAGTGCCCGCCCGCGGGCTTGGGCGAATCCTTTGCCTCGGGCAGTGTGTCGGTATAGACGACCTCAAAGGGGCGCTCATATATCTTGGAGAAATAGTCCCAGTCAAACTCCTGGCAGCCGCCCGCATTGAAGCAGCCGCGGATGTATTCGTAAATATCACGGTCGCCGCTTATGTACACGCGCCAGCCGCCTTTCATCCACAGCAGGGTCTTGACAAGGCGTCGGATGTAATATCTGTCGGCGTCGATCATATCGGCAGTGCCGTGGATGAACGTGCGGACGGCTGCCATCTCACCGCCGCTGCGCTCCACGGCGACGCCGAGTGGCTTCTTCGCCGAGGCAAGAAAAGCGTGGTTGAACTTATAGAGCGGGAAGAAGTCACGGTCAAGCTCCGGAAGGTTCCTGACGCTTGCCTCAATGCCGAGATAGTTCATGCTCTGCGTCCTCCAATTATACAGAAATTTTTACGATGTAACGTGGATATAGTGTATTATATCACGGCTTGACGTGGCTGTCACCAAGAAAATAAAAAAATATTTCAAATAAAAATACTCTTGAAAATTATTTTCTTTAATGCTACTATATGAAATATGGAACCCGGATGAATGAACAAGCCTGAAAGGGGAGAACATCATGGATAAACAAAAACTGCGCGGCGCGAGAGAATGGATACAGTCCGAGCTGAAAAAGAGCATAGACTTCTGGCTCAAAAACGGCATGGACGAGGTCAACGGCGGCGTTTACACCTGCCTTGACCGCAAGGGCGAGATATACTCCACGGACAAGAGCGTGTGGATGCAGGGGCGCTGCGGCTGGATATTCGCGTATCTCTGCCATGTATACGGCGCGCGCGAGGAATGGCTGCGCGCATCGAAGAGCTGTCTGGACTTTATGGAGGCGCACTGCATAAACCGCGCTGCGGGGGACAGAATGTATTTCACCGTCACCGCCGAGGGCGCGCCGCTGCGCCAGCGCCGGTACTGCTTTTCCGAGGCATTCTATGCCATGGCTAACGCCGAGTATTACGGCGTGACCGGTGAGCGGGAACACCTTGAGCGTGCCCGCCGCGCCTACGATCTCTATTGGAACCTCAACCGCGGCATGCCCGACCCCACGGGTCTTGGCCCGAAGACTGAGCCCGAGACGCGCACGGGACGCGCTTTCGGCATCCCGATGATATACCTCAACGTCACGGCCGTGATGCAGCGCGTCGACCCGGAGAACGCGGCGCTCTACGCCGAGCGCGCCGGAGCCTGCGTTGACGAGATATTCCGCTATCATGTCCACCCGGAGCTCAAGTGCGTGCTTGAAAACGTCGCGGTTGACGGCAGCGCGAGATTGTATTACACTGAAGGGCGCGTCGTAAATCCCGGGCACGACATAGAGGGCGTGTGGTTCCTGCTGGAGCACGCGCGCCGTACCGGAGATACGGAGCTTGTCGCACGCGCGGAGGAGATATTCAACTGGGCGATAAACGCCGGCTGGGACAAGGAATACGGGGGACTATTGTACTTCGTCGACGCCCTCGGCAAGCCGCCTGAGGCATACGAGCACGACATGAAGCTCTGGTGGCCGCATGACGAGATACTTATATCCTCGCTCATGCTGTATAAGGACACCGGCAAGGAGGAGTACCTCGACTGGTTCTATACCACGCTTGACTACTGCAAGGCGCATTTTGCCGACAGCGAGTACGGCGAGTGGTACGGCTACCTCCGCCGCGACGGTAAGCCCACCGAGCCGCCGTGCAAGGGTTCGACCTTCAAGGGGCCGTTCCACCTGCCGCGCATGCTCATCATGACCGACCTCATGGCAGGGGAATTGCTCGCGGAATAAAAGTTTTACAGGAGAAGTGTATGGGGCAGAGCAGCACAAATGTATTTGAGCGGATAAGCGCGGAGTATTATAACCTCACCCCCGCGGAGAAGAAGGCGGCGGACTATGTGCTTTCGCATCAGAGAAAAACGCAGGACATGAGCATAACCGAGCTCGCCGCGGCAAGCGGCGTGGCGGAGGCGACCGTGTCGCGCTTCTGCCGCAGGCTCGGGTGCAAGGGCTATAACGCTTTCCGCCTCGCCATTGCCAATTCCATTGCCCAGCGCCCGGAGCAGTCGAACCCGCTCTCGGGCGAGGTGCTTGATGACGACAGCTTTTCCGACGTCTGCAAAAAGCTCTATACCGCAAACATCAGCGCCATGACGCAGACGCTCGAACTCGTCCGCCCAGAGGATTATATCCGCGCGGCGGATCTGCTGGAACAGGCGGACAAGGTGCTGTGCATGGGTCAGGGCGGCTCGATGATAATCGCGATGGAGGCGGCGCACCTGTTTTCCACCGCAAGCGGGAAATACTTTGCCGTGACCGATTCGCACATGCAGATGATCGCCGTCACCACCGCGGGCGAAAACGATGTTATTCTCTTCTTCTCCTATTCAGGCGCGACAAAGGATCTTGTTGAGACGCTGTCCTACGCGCGGGAGCGCGGACTGCGCACTATCCTTGTCACGCACTTTGCCAATTCTCCCGGCGCGGAGCTTGCAGATGTGACGCTGCTGTGCGGCGCGGATGAGAGCCCGCTTCAGCTTGGCTCCATCGGTGCGAGGATCGCGCAGATGTACCTCATGGACGTGCTTTTTTCGGAGCTGTGCAGACGCAATCTTGACCAGTGCCGCCAGAGCCGTGCACGCATTGCCGACGCCCTTGCTGAAAAACACATGTAACATAGTTGAAAATTATTTTCTTGTTTCTCTTTCCCTTACAATCCCCCGGACAGCCTGCCGCTGCCGGGGGATAGGTTTATCAAGATTCTGCAAAAAATCTTCTCAATATTATTTTGAAGAAAATTTTTTTCAAAAATCTCTTGACATCTGCGGCGGCTTTGGTTAATATGATGGTGGAAAGAGTGAAGTCATCGGTGAGAACCGTTGAAATATTAAAACCGGAACAAAAATTTTTAAGGAGGCACAACATGAAGAAACTGCTTGCAATGATGCTTGCGCTGTGCATGGTGTTCGCACTGTGCGCCTGCGGACAGACCGCCGCACCCGCTGCTGATCCTGCACCCGCTCAGACCGACGCCGCACCCGCGGCAGAGCCTGTGAACATCACGCTCTGGACCTACCCGATAGGCGGCTGGGGCAATGCCGACACCGTCGACGCGCTCATCGCAGCGTTCGAGGATGCAAACCCCGGCATCACTGTCACCGTTGAATACCTCGACTACACCAACGGCGACGATCAGGTCAACACCGCTCTCGAAGGCGGCTCCGCTCCCGACCTCATCATGGAAGGACCTGAGCGTCTCGTCGCAAACTGGGGCGCAAAGGGCTACATGGTCGACCTCTCCGATATGTGGGACGCCACCGATAAGGCCGAAGTGAACGCTGCCTGCGTCGCTGCCTGCTTCACCGCTGACGGCGCCTGCTATGAGTATCCCCTCGTCATGACCGCGCACTGCATGGCCA
>CAKTKV010000129.1 GCA_934572355.1 uncultured Oscillospiraceae bacterium | reverse complement strand
GGTGATACCCTTGCCAAGACCGGACACAACGCCGCCGGTAACGAAAACATACTTAGTCATAACGATCATCCTCCGCAAAATTATATTCAAACAAAAAAATAAAACGTTCTCCGATGCCTAAAGGGGGCACGAGGCCCCTTACACCGGCGAACGCCTGCGAAGAAAATCAAAAACCAAAGTACTGTAGCAGTATACATTCATTGCGCCAAATTGTCAAGATACCGTAAGAAAAAAATACGTTCAAAAATGTCATGGACAGATAGCTCTGTCCATGACATTTTCAACAATTCATGTTAATAAAGAGGGTCGTTCCAATAGAACGAGAAGTCTTTATCAGTGTAGCCGAACTGCTCGCGCAGCTTTTCATAGCGCGGGTGCAGGATGAAGATATAAGCCTTGTCGTTATAGTCGACATAGCGCCAGCGCCCGCCTGTCGGGTCGTCATAGACCACGTCGTTTACCTCGCAGTTCGGTGCGGCGGCGCGCATCTCGTCTATCTGTTCCTTGGGCACATGGTTATAGCAGCCGACCCACAGGCGCTCAAGCTCGGTCAGAGAATAGAGCGGGGAGATATCGTCGAGGTCGACGATATAGGCGACGTTCAGATGGCGCAGCTTTTTAAGCCCGGAGAGCGGGGAAAGGTCAGTGCAGAGCGTGGTCTGCATTTCGAGATATTCAAGCTCGGTGCAGCTGGCAAGAGGGGTCGCATCGCTCCAGTTATCCATGGCGAGGACGGCAACCTCGAGCTTCGGCATATAGGCGACGAAGGAGATATCGTCCAAGGCGTCGTTATGGCCGACGTCGAGATACTTGACATCGGTGCAGTATTTGAGAGACTCGGTATTATATCGGTCGAGCATGCCGCCGTGGGAGGGCTGGGAGGCAAGGATGCGCTCCGTGTCCGTGCGCACGCTGTAGGCATCGCCGAACCAGACGCGCCATATAACTTTGACATCGGGGTAGGCGTCGCGGATGGCAGCCATGTCCTCATTGGAGACGCCGCAGCTGTCCATATCGACGCTGACGAGGTTGGGCATACAGGCCATGGCGTCCATCACCTGCGCGCCGCCGTCCTCGACCGGAATGTGGCTGAGGTTAATGGTGGTATCAACGGTGCTGAACTCCTTGCCGTAGAGCCAGAAGGTGTAGCTGACGGCGGCGTTCGGACAGGCGTCCATTATCGCGCGGACGGAGGCCCAGCCGAGATCGGAGCGCTCGGAACCGAGCTGAATGTCGCTGAGCTTCGGCAGATAGGCGAGAGCCTGTACCGTGTCGGAAACAGCGGAATCTGTCAGGCCGGAGAGGTCGAGGTTCTGTTCGCTGTTGGAAAGCACCTGACCGTCGGGAAGCGTCACGGTATATTTGACCTTGACGTCGGGGTGAGCCTGTGCCCACTGATAGATCTCATCGACACAGGCGCTGCCGCTGAAGTCGGCCTTTTGAAGCTCAGGCAGCTGATCGAGCAGGGCGGTCTCGCCGCTCTCGAGCGTTATCGTAAGATCGGTCGTCCCTTCGATCTCTACCGCGCCAGCCTGGAATTTCACGGTGTTCGCGGAGATAGGAGAGGAAGAGGCATCGCCGCATGCACAGAGGAGCAGGAAGGACGCGGCGAGACATAGAATGCAGAGATTTTTTTTCATTTTACGCATAAGATGATTCCTCCGGGAAAAGGGTGTGCCATGCTTTATTGCAGACCGTAGACCTCTTTGCCATATTTCCCCTTGAACTCGGCGGGGGCTTTCTTATCGCAGAGAGGATCGAGCCAGTAAAAGCTGTATTCCTGATAGTTATAGCCAAGCTGGTTTCTCAGAAGCTCATATCTGGGAACCCAGTAATATTTCGGGATCTCCGGGTCGTACCCGGTGTAGCGCCACGCACCGTCATGGGGATCGTAGGCAGTGGTGTTGATGTTGCAGCCGGGGACGGCGGCCTTCATTGCGCTGACCTGCTCGGCGGGGACAGGGGTCTGCGAACCGATCCAGAGCCGCTCAAGCTCTGTCAGCCCATAGAGCGGGGATATATCCGTGATCTTCGGGCAGCAGGCGATGTTCAGATGATGCAGCCCTGTGCTGTTTTTAAGCGGGGAGATGTCGGCAATGTTGGTGGAGTTGATCTCCAGGTACTCAAGCTTCGGGCAGGCCTCAAGCGGAGAGATATCCGTTACAGCGGTCATGGCGATTATGAGCACCTCAAGCTCGGGCATGTTCCTGACAAAGTCAATGCTGGGCAGCTCGTCATTATGACCGATGTCAAGGTACTTGACCTTGGTGCAGTACTGAAGGACGCTCGCGTCATATATCATTCCGCCGACGGTCGGCTTGGAGGCGAGGATACGCTCCACATCGGTGCGCACGCTGTAATTCGTGCCGAACCAGACGCGCCATACAACGTCTATGTTCGGAAACTGCTCACGTATTTTCGCGAGAGTCTCATTGGAGACGCCGGTGTTGTCCATGTCCAGATATGTGCAGCGGGTCATGAGCGGGAGCGCCTCAATAAGTGCCGCGGCCTCGTCGCTTATCTCCGTGCCGCGGAAGTCGAGAGAAGAGGCGTCAAGGTCTATTTCGTGCCCGTAAAGGGTGAAGGTGTAATCGAGCTCCGCCTCCGGGCAGGAAGCGTGTATCGCGCCGATATCGGCGATGGTGAGCGCGTCGCTCCCCGTGCTCTGGGAACCGAGCATTATATACGTGACCGAGGGCAGACACGCGAGCGCTTCAGCCGCCTCCGCGACGGCAGCGTGGCCGAGGGAGGAGAGGTCGAGCTCCGAGGCACTGTTGTCGAGCACCGTGCCGTCCGGCAGAGTGACGGTATATTTCAAATCAAGCAGCGGATGCGCTTTGCCCCATTCGGCGATCTCCTTCCAGCAGCTGCTGCCGCTGAAGTCGGCACGCGTAAGGTACGAGAAACCGTCGAGCTTTGCCACGTCCTCGCTCTGGATAACGGCGGTGAGCTCCGTAGTCTCCACCGAGTATGTGCCGCTGGAGAGCGTGATCTCAGTAGCCAGCGCCGAGCCGAGAAGGGGCTTGACGTTGGCGGGCGCCTCATGGAACGGACCCGATTTGCAGACAAGAATGAATATCACAATATATATAATTGAAGGGATAGCTTTTAGGCGGGCTCTTGAATGCATTTCTGTCCTCCGCGGCTTTATGTCTTTACCAGTTGATGGTTGATTAAAAATAAGTATAGCATTGGATGCGCTTTATTTCAAGACGATTGGTGGAAAATACTTCCGACGCTCCGCCGCGTGACGGCAAAACTCCGCGGACTCTCTGGTCTGCGGGGTAATGATGAATTTTGCTTAATTAAGCCGTGTGTTGACAAGAGCCGCAAAGCGGAGTATAATCCGAGAAAAAGCCTACAGCAACAATAGGAATTAAAGGACGGTGAAATAAATGCTGTGCTGCCAGTGTCGATGTTATGCAAGTGAAAATAGAATGAACGGTAAGGATAACACGGACGGGTGACGCGGCTCTGAACTGCCGCCGCGCCCGCCCGGGGCCTGTCATTGTCCGGTATGGACGCAGGACGGAAAGGACGCGGAGGATGTTCAAGGATCTTAGAGAAACCATAGAAGCATATAAAGCAAGGGACCCGGCGGCGCGCAGCTCATTGGAGGTGCTGCTGCTTTATCCGGGGATAAAGGCGGTGCTCAGCCACCGGCGCGCGCACTGGTGCCACATGCACGGGCTGAAGTTTCTTGCCCGGCTCATCTCGCAGCGCAGCCGGCACCGCACCGGGATAGAGATACACCCCGGCGCGAAGATCGGCAAGCGCCTTGTCATTGACCACGGCATGGGCATCGTCATCGGCGAGACCGCCGAGATCGGGGACGACTGCCTTATATACCACGGTGTCACGCTCGGCGGCACGGGCAAGGACGTCGGAAAGCGGCACCCGACCATCGGCAATAACGTCCTCATCGGCACGGGCGCAAAGGTGCTCGGCCCGCTGAAGATAGGGGACAACAGCCGCGTTGCGGCAAATTCGGTCGTGCTGCGCGATATCCCGCCCGACAGCACCGCCGTCGGTGTTCCGGCAAAGGTCGTGCGCGTGGAGGGCAGGCGCGTGAACTTCGCGGGCGAGGTGGATCAGATACACGTCACCGACCCCGTGTGGCAGGAGCTTGCGGAGCTGAAAAAGCAGATCGATCACTTGAATACACACCTTGACGAAGCCACTCAAAGGGCATAAACCATCCCCCCGCACACCTCTCTTTTCTCAGAGAGGTATGCGGGGTGTCATTTTCTTAAGAAAAATTTACCTGTCAGCTTCTTGACAAACGGACGCCTAGGTGATATCATTTTGATATCAAAAAGATGGAGGACAGGAAAATGACAGAGAAATTACTCAGCAACCATAAAAACGGCATGCCGGTCATGCTGGCGCTCATCGTGGCCTACTGCGCGGCGATCGCGGCCATGATAGTCGGCGGGATAAATATGGACGCGGGCGGCGGCATCGCGCTGTTCGTCGTGAGCTTAGTCTGGGTCTGCATCGGCTGGTTCCCGATGCTCGGCCTGAAGGTGCTCAAGCCACAGGAGGCGCTTGTGCTCACGCTTTTCGGTAAGTACATAGGCAC
>CAKTKV010000128.1 GCA_934572355.1 uncultured Oscillospiraceae bacterium | reverse complement strand
AGCTCTTCGAGATAGTTCAGCTCATCGCAGACCTCGTCGAGAGCCTCGTCATGCTCGTCATAGCATGCATGAAGGTCTTCTATTTCATGCGCCATGTCGGAGAGAAGCTCATTGAGAGCGTTCCACAGCTTGCCTTCCTTAGAATCCGGAGCGATACCCAGACCCTCGGTCAGACCCTTCAGATATGCCGCCTTTTCCACTACTGTCATTTTGAAAACCTCCTTAGAAAAAATACGGGGAAAGACCGCTGATCTTCCCCCGCTTATAGACTTGAATTATGCTCTGGACAGATACTCGCCCGTGCGGGTGTCGATCTTGATCTTCTCGCCCGGCTCGATGAACAGAGGAACCTTGATCTCTGCGCCGGTCTCGACGGTTGCGGGCTTGGTCGCATTGGTTGCGGTGTTGCCTGCAAAGCCCGGATCGGTCTCAGTGACCTCGAGCTCCACGAAGAAGGGAGGCTCAACATTGAAGACCTTGCCCTTGTAGGAGTAGATGGTGCACTCCATGTTCTCTTTGACGAACTTGAAGTTGTCGCTCAGGACGCTTGCATCGACAGGCTCGAGCTCATAGGTCTCGGGGTTCATGAAGTAGTACAGGTTGCCGTCATTGTAGCTGTACTCCATGGTCATGCGGTCGACAGTTGCGGCCTCGAACTTTGCGGTGGGGTTGAAGGATTCCTCACGGATAGCGCCGGTCATGATCTTCTTGTACTTAGTGCGGACAAAGGCAGCGCCCTTGCCGGGCTTGACATGCTGGAACTCAATGACCTGGCATACATCGTTATCATACTCAAAGGTAACGCCGTTTCTGAAATCGCCTGCGGTAATAGTTGCCATATATGGGAACCTCCCAAAATAAAATTTATTATTTATCTTTGATATTTTACAGTATCTCCGCGAATTTTGCAAGCATTATTTATAAAATGTGGAGCGTCATGCCATAGTCAGCGCCCGGGGTGCTGCTGTGAACGCCCCCCCAGCTCTGCACGTGCATATCTGTACGCGGCGGTGAGCCCGGATTGCAGCGAGTGAATAACGACTGCGAGCGCGAGAGATATAACCAGGCTCTTGAGAACAGTCTCCGGAAAATACCGGAAACGCAGATACTCAAGATATTCCTTCTCCGCGACCTCTAAATACAGGACTCTGTCGGGAATATACGAAATGAGATATGCCGGAAGAGTCAGCCTTGAAATATAGTGGATAACGCCTGATACCCGGGCATTGAAGCTATAGCTGAAGGAATTGATGAACAGGAAAATAAGCCCGCTCTTTATAAAGGTAAAAGCGCCATCAAAATCAGTCAGCTCTGTCAGCCTGTCGAAAAGGCAGGAAACTATTCCCAGCATGAGAAAAACGCCCGCCGTGAGCGCGGCAAGCACTGCGCTGTTCAGTTTCTTCATGTCGACATAGCAGCGGATATACGCGCCGAGGTAATAATATGCTATCGGATAAACGGCAGTCCACCTGTGCGGAAACAGCGGTGTTTCCTCTTTCGCCAGAGATGTGTTAAAGAAAGCGCCCGGGGTGACTAGGTCAAAGCCGTTGAACAAAGACGGCACAATTGAGATCAGCACAGCTGCCGCAAGTATCAGCATTCTGCTTTCCCGTGCGGCTGCGCTTTTCCATAGTCTGTTCAGGAACGGAATGGCGACAACAAGCCCAAAGTACATATCAAGATACCATGCGTAGCTGCCAAAGCCAAAAAGGGAAAGCGGCCAATATTTGACGTCAGACAGTTCATAATCGTGTAAATAGAACAGCTGAAAAGCAAAAATGGCTATACTGCACAGCACCCAGGTCAGAAATACATTAAAATACTTCTTTACATGATCCCAATACGAAACAGCGGTAAGCTCAATATCCTTATCAATACATAGATACCCTGTAAGAATGATAAATAAAGGAACACATACCACGAGGGAATCACGCAAAACTACTTCGATATACATCAGCGGCTGTTCGTACCATATATCATTGTAGCCTGTGTTCAGAAAGAAATGAAACGAAACAACACATATAAACGCGAATATCCTCGTTATATCGAGGCCAACATCAAACTTTTTCTTCATAGTGAGTATGTACCTTCACGACCACGAAACATGCAATTGCTTGCCGTTGATGGCGCAGTCGGAAAGATAGAGGTTAATAAGCGTCTGGTACGGTATGCCCGAGCTGTCAGCCTGACTTTTGAAATAATCAATGGTATCCGCGTCAATATTAATAGTGACCTGCTTTTTCAGTTTCTTTACGTATGGATTCTTTCTGGCATTTGAAAAATCATATTCAGCCTGCATGATATTACCCCCTATCTTCATCCTCCGAGTGTTCAGGATCGTCTATAACAAGCGCTGCATCATCATAAAACACAGTGCGCGCTTCCTCAAAGGATATTTTATGCTTTTTCTTGTTTATCTCGTTTTTGTTGTCATCCCACTCAAATCGTATCATATTCATAATTAAATCATAATTATTCTGTAATTATTATATACAGAGTCGTCGTAAAAGTAAACCAGAATTTGTTCATATTATTTTTTAATCAGGTAATGTCTTTCAAGATTTCTTTGGGGGTTATAGCACAACCAGTTCCTTGGGAGCCTTGGTGATGATCTCGGCGCCGGTCTCGCGGATGACCATGACGTCCTCTATGCGCACGCCGAAGCGCCCGGGAATATATATCCCCGGCTCTGCCGAGCACACAGCGCCCGCGGGCATCGGAGCTTCACCGGAGGGGTTTGCGTTCGGCCATTCGTGGATGTCAAGGCCGAGGCTGTGGCCGAAGCCGTGGCCGAAATATTTCCCGTAGCCCGCGTCCGAAATTACCTTGCGTGCCGCGGCGTCTATCTCCCTGCCGGGCACTCCCGCTCTCGCTGCCGCGATGCCCGCGAGCTGCGCGCGCAGGACAGTGTCATAGACATTGCGCATCTCCTCGCTCGCGCTCCCGACGGCGACAGTGCGCGTCATGTCGGAGCAGTAGCCGTGCTTTATGCTGCCGAAGTCCATCGTGACAAAGTCCCCGGACTGTATCACCTTGTCCCCCGGTACGCCGTGCGGCAGGCTCGTCTTGCTGCCGGTGACAACGATGGGGTCAAAGGAATTGCCCTCGGAGCCGTTTTTGAGCATGTTATAGACAAGCTCCGCGGCGACCTGCCTTTCGGTCATGCCGGGCTTGATTATGTGCAGCACCGTCTCCAGCGCCTTTTCGCTTATGCGCTGCGCCTCGATCATGCAGGCGATCTCGTCCTCGGACTTTGACGCGCGCAGCGTCTCGAACAGGTCGCCCGCCGGGAGCAGCTCGCGGCCGAGAGCCTTTTCATAGCCGAGATAGCCCGCGTGGCTGAGCTTTTTATCCTCGGCGGCAAGGCGCGCCATACCGGCGCATACTCCGCGGATGATGCCGGTGAGCGGGTGCTCCCGGTCATAGAGGACGACCTCAGTGATGCTGCCGTCAACAGCGGCTTCGGCGGCCTCGATATAGCGCGAGTCCGTTATGAGCCATGACTTCTCCAAGCCCACGACGACTGCACCGTCCGTTATCGGGAAGCCAGAAGCGCAGCGCTGGTTCTTCTCATCTGTGACGAGCACGCCGTCAAGTCCGCGGCGGCTCAGCTCCTGCTGTATTCTTTTTACGTTATTCATATGCCTGTCTCCTCCGATGTGGGCCGCGGGAAGGTCACGATGAAGCGTGAGCCCTGCGGCTTATTCTGCCCGACGGCGATGGAGCCGCCGTGCGCCTTGACCGCGTCATGCACAATGCTCAGCCCAAGTCCGCTGCCGCCGGCCTCGCGCGAGCGCGCCTTATCGACGCGGTAGAAGCGGGAAAAAATGTTATACGTCTCCTCCTCGGGGATGCCGATGCCGGTATCAGCAACGGTGAACTGGACACTGTCGTCCGTGCCCTTCAGCGTCAGCGTGACGCTGCCGTTCGGGACATTATATTTTATCGCATTTTCGACGAGATTAAAGATGATGTGGAACATGTCGTCCACCGTCGCCATGACGACGCAGCCGTCCTCAAGCTCGCAGCGCAGCTTCACGTCACGTTCCTTCGCAAGCGGGCGCAGCAGCACCATCGCGTCAACGGCCACCTGCTTTACATCGACCGGCTCCGGGACGACCTGGATATCGTCGTCAAGCCGCGAGAGGTCAAGCAGCTTCTCGGTCGTGCGCTGGAGGCGCTCGGCCTCGTTGCCGATGTCGGTTACGAACTCGCGCACGGTCTCGGCGTCCATGTTATCGTTCTGCACGATGCTGTCGGACAGCAGGCGTATCGACGCGAGCGGCGTTTTCAGCTCGTGCGACGCGTCGGAGACAAAGCGGCGGCGCTGGTGCTCGGTGTCGTAAAGGCGTTCGGTAAGCGTGTTGAACTCGCGCCCGAGCTCGCTGAGCTCGTCCGTGCCGGATATCGCGAGCCGGTGCTTATAGTCCCCGCCGGCGACGATGCGCATGGAATTGGCAAGGTCGTTCAATCTCTGGAGGACGACCGAGGAGTAGACCACGGCCATCACGAGCGCCGCGAGGGCGATGATGAGTGAGACGGTGCGTATCTGCACTTGAAGGTCATTTATGATGCGGCCGCGCTC